>NZ_JAFLMX010000183.1:0-31444 GCF_017849675.1 Alteromonas sp. AO-Serp | reverse complement strand
AGATTCACGTTTGGCTGCATTTAATGCTTGAGAAAACTCTTTTTCACTCCACACTTGGCGCATGCCCTTACCGCCACCGCCAGCAGCGGCTTTTAATAGAACTGGGTATCCCATTTCATCGGCAGCGCCTTTTAATACTGCTTCACTTTGATCGTCGCCATGATAGCCCGGGACCAAAGGAACACCTGCTTTTTCCATAATGTGTTTGGCGGCAGACTTAGACCCCATCGCTTCAATTGCAGATGCTGGTGGGCCTACAAAGATAATATTGTTTTTGGCGCATAGATTCGCAAACTCAGCATTTTCTGAGAGAAAGCCGTAGCCTGGGTGGATAGCGTCTACACCAAGCTCCTTTGCTTTTTCAATTATCAACTCGCCTCGTAAATAACTTTCCTTCGACGGAGATGGCCCTAGATAAACAGCTTCATCAGCCATTTGTACATGAAGGGCATTTTTGTCGGCGTCAGAGTAAACGGCTATCGTCTTTATACCTTGAGCGTTGGCTGTCTTTATAACGCGGCATGCAATTTCACCACGGTTTGCAATTAGTAATTTATTTATCATTCTTAACCTCCACCCATGAAGCACTGCGCTTTTCTAAAAAGGCTGACAGACCTTCTTGACCTTCTTCAGATGTCCTAACTTGTGCGATAAGTTTGCTCGTCTTTGTGAGAAGCGCATCGTTAATCTCTTGCGTAGACACCCATTGCACTAAGTCTTTTGCTTTCGCCACTGCTTGGGGGCCGTTTTTCAGTATGTTTGATAAAATATTGTCGATAGTGCTATCGAGTTCGTCTTCTGTTACTGATTCGCTCAAAAGTCCAAGTCGTCTTGCTCTGCGCGCAGAAAATACTTCAGCGGTCTGGAAGTAGCGTCGGCATACTCGTGCGCCCATAGCTTCAACCACGTAAGGGCTGATGGTTGCTGGAATAAGGCCAATTTTAACTTCACTTAAGCAAAATTTACTGAGCTTGCTTCCAATAGCAATATCGCAACATGCAATTAAACCAACAGCACCGCCAAAAGCTGCACCTTGTACTCTTGCTATCGTGGGCTTCGGCATTTTATAAAGCGTCTGCAGCATGGTTGCTAATGCAAGTGCATCACTTTCATTTTGCGCTTCGGTATAACTGGCCATTTTTTTCATCCAGTTAAGATCGGCTCCTGCACTGAAACTTTTGCCTTCAGCTCTCAGGATTAGTGCCCTAACGCTTTTATCTTCCCCCGCTTTTTTAAAAACGCGAGTAAGCTCGTTTATCATTTCGTCGTCAAAGGCATTATGTTTTTCAGCTCTGTTTAAAGTAACAGTGGCAATGTTTCTTTCATCTACGCTGTAAATTACTGATTGTTCCATTACCTGCACTCCTACATTCTAAATATGCCAAATTGGGTGTCTTCGATAGGCTTGTTAAGCGCCGCTGAAAGCGATAGGCCAAGCACTAATCGAGTATCCGCTGGGTCAATAACGCCATCATCCCAAAGCCTTGCAGACGCATAGTATGGATGTCCTTGTTTTTCGTACGTATCGATAACAGGTTGTTTAAATGCCTTTTCTTCTTCTGCAGACCATGATTCGCCTGAGCGCTCTTTTTGGTCGCGCTTAACTTGAGCGAGAACGCCAGCAGCTTGTTCACCACCCATTACAGAAATTCGAGCGTTTGGCCACATGAAAAGGAAGCGTGGGTCATAGGCTCTGCCGCACATGCCGTAGTTACCTGCACCGAAACTTCCGCCGATAAGCACGGTGAGCTTTGGCACATTCGCACATGCAACGGCGGTTACCATTTTTGCGCCGTGTTTTGCGATACCGCCATGCTCGTATTGCTTACCGACCATAAAGCCTGTGATGTTTTGCAAAAACACGAGAGGGATTTTTCGCATGGCGCATAGTTCGACAAAATGAGCACCTTTAAGCGCGCTTTCACCGAAAAGTATGCCGTTGTTAGCCACAATGCCTATGGGGAAACCGAAAATGCGCGCAAAACCACAAACCAAGGTTGTGCCGTAAAGCGGTTTGAACTCATCAAAGTCTGAGTCATCCACAACACGCGCAATGATTTCTCTTACATCGTATGTATGACGACTATCAGCAGGCACAATGCCGTAGATTTCTTTGGTGTCGTAGCGTGGAGGTTTTACCTCGGCCACATCTAGGCATTCTGGCTTCTTTCGGTTTAGTCTGGAGACAGCATTACGCGCTAATGAGAGTGCGTGGTGGTCGTTGTTGGCGAGATGGTCGGCAACGCCCGAAATTCGAGTATGAACGTCACCACCGCCAAGCTCTTCTGCGGTAACAACTTCACCTGTTGCAGCTTTAACAAGCGGTGGGCCGCCCAGAAAAATAGTCGCTTGTTCTTTAACGATAATGCTTTCATCAGCCATGGCGGGAACATAAGCACCACCAGCTGTACAGGAACCCATTACTACCGCAATTTGAGGAATATTCTTAGCAGACATATTCGCTTGATTAAAAAAGATGCGACCAAAGTGCTCTCTATCTGGGAATACATCATCTTGGCGAGGTAAGTTAGCGCCACCTGAATCTACTAAGTAAATACAAGGTAGGTTATTTTGCTCTGCGATAGTCTGAGCACGAAGGTGCTTTTTCACGGTAAGGGGGTAGTACGTCCCGCCTTTTACAGTAGCATCGTTAGCTACAATCATACACTCGATACCTGCAACGATACCGATACCGGCAACGACTCCGGCACAAGGTACATAGTCTTCGTAGACTTCCCATGCAGCCAGCTGGCCTATTTCTAGGAAAGGCGTGTCTGGGTCAATCAGTGCGTTGATTCGGTCGCGAGGTAGAAGTTTTCCTCGAGACACGTGGCGCTCCGCCGCTTTTTCACCGCCACCTTGGCAAATTTGTTCGATTTTTTCGAGGAGATCATTTACCTGAGCCTGCATGTGCTCGGCATTTGCGATAAATGTTTCAGATTTCGTATTTATACTTGAGCGAAGAACGGGCATAACCCCTCCTTGTGTTGGGCCTATGCGACCGGCTGTCGCGTTAGCCACTAGTTAGCAAGATGATTAGCGAGACACCCATGCTAAGCGCTTTCGCTGCGCTGGGTGTCTTTGCAATTCATTAGCCTATTAATAAAGTTCAGCGTTTCTAAATCTACTTTAAATAGAGTAGGGTGGGTGTCTTCCTAATTTCTATGACACAGGGAATGCCTGAGTTTTCCCTGTTTCAAACGAAGTTTGTTTCCACCCAGAACTCCGTATTACTTCGATTCGTTAAATAGCTCGCGGCCTATAAGCATTCGGCGAATTTCAGACGTTCCTGCGCCAATTTCATAAAGCTTGGCATCACGTAATAGGCGACCTGTCGGATATTCGTTGATGTAGCCATTACCACCAAGTAGTTGAATAGCATCTAATGCCATTTTGGTTGCTAGTTCCGCTGAATAAAGGATAGCGCCAGCAGCATCTTTTCGCGTTGTTTCACCGCGATCGCATGACTGTGCAACGGTGTAGACATACGCGCGTGCGGCATTCATTTGCGTGTACATGTCAGCTACTTTGCCTTGTACTAGCTGGAATTGACCAATTGATTGGCCAAACTGCTGACGGTCGTGAATGTAAGGTACTACGATATCCATGCACGATTGCATAATGCCTAGCGGGCCACCTGATAAAACAAGGCGCTCGTAATCTAGGCCGCTCATAAGTACGCGAACACCTTCGCCTTCTTTGCCAAGAATGTTCTCAGCTGGTACTTCGCAATCTTCGAAAACTAATTCACAGGTATTAGAAGAGCGCATACCTAGTTTGTCGAGTTTCTGTGCGCGGCTAAAGCCAGGGAAATCGCGCTCTACGATAAACGCTGTGATCCCTCTTGGCCCTGCGTTAGGGTCGGTCTTAGCGTAGATAACAAATGTATGTGCATCAGGACCGTTTGTGATCCACATCTTGTTGCCGTTAAGGATGTATTTGTCGCCGCGTTTTTCAGCCTTCAATTTCATGCTAACAACGTCCGAACCTGCATTAGGTTCACTCATTGCCAGTGCACCAATATGCTCACCGCTTATTAACTTAGGTAGGTACTTTTCACGCTGGGCATCATTACCGTTTTTAAAGATCTGGTTAACACAAAGATTCGAATGTGCGCCATAGCTCAAACCGATACCACCTGACGCGCGGCTAACTTCTTCCATTGCGATAGTATGCGCAAGGTAGCCCATATCAGAGCCACCATATTGCTCTGAAACTGTAACGCCCAATAGGCCCATATCGCCAAGTTTTGTCCACAATTGGTTTGGGAATCGGTTGTCTGCGTCTGCTTGTTCAGCAAGAGGAGCAATCTCATTTTGTGCAAATTGATAGACCTGATCACGTAACATCTCGATGTCTTCGCCAAGTCCAAAATTTAAAGTAGGGTAGGAGGTGTTCATGCGATATTTCCTCGTTTGAGTTCTGCGAGTTCTTCACGGCAACGTGCTTCAACATCATCCAGTTCAGTCATTAACATCTGGATGTCTTCTAGCTGCTGTTTAAGCACCGCTCTTTTCTGTTCAGTCATTTCGAGCATGGCTTCTAACTGAATAGCCGAATTGGGGTTGGTGTCGTACATGTCGAACAGTGTTTTGACTTCAGCAAGGGAAAATCCTAGTCGTTTTCCTCGCAAGATCAGCTTTAAGCGCACTCTATCTTTGTTCAGATAGACGCGATTTTGTCCCGTTCTTGACGGTGACATTAGGCCTTGTTCTTCGTAAAAACGAATTGAACGAGGAGTAATGTCAAACTCTCGAGCGAGTTCGCCTATTGCATATGTTGTTTCGTCGTCGTACTTGCTCATTACACGTACCTTGTATTTCAGCGCTGTTTAACACCCTTGTTTTGACGTGGGTGTCATTGTAATTAAATTCTCTGTAGTAGGTTGGGTGTCATTGCAATAGCACTATCGTTTTAAGGTAGATGGTTTTATATACCGCTATATTAAAACGTAGTGTTTGGTTGACACATACTTAGTACAGGTTTACGTTAACGTTAATTACATTTTACGTTAAGGTAAAGTAACATTTTGCTAACGTCAATTTTTCATGGTGAAGGCAAGACGTTGCAGCTGTTAGGGGTGTTTACTTTTGTATACATCTACGTAGCTTTCTTCACTTAACTCTATAATTTAAATGAATTTTAAGGGCACGGTTATGAGTAACGAATCAGTAGTTATTGTCGCGGCTAAGCGCACACCAATGGGTGGTTTCAACGGTAATTTGTCTTCGCTTGCTGCGACCAAACTTGGAGAAGTTGCGATTAAAGCAGCCTGTGAAGAGATGGATGTCTCTGTAATTGATGAAGTCATCATGGGGTGTGTATTACCTGCTGGTCTTGGTCAATCTCCGGCGAGACAAGCGTCACTGGGGGCGGGGCTTCCGCTAAGTGCAGGTGTGACAACTATCAACAAAGTATGCGGGTCGGGCTTAAAAGCGGTAATGATGGCCCACGACTTAATTAAAGCAGGCAGTGCGACAGCAGTCGTCGCAGGCGGGATGGAAAGCATGAGTAATGCGCCATATATGTTGCCTAAAGCTAGAACGGGATATCGTATGGGCCATGGTCAAGTACTTGATCATATGATGCTAGACGGTCTGGAAAATGCCTATGACGGCAAAGCAATGGGCTGCTTCGCACAGGATACTGCTGATGAAGAAAATATTTCTCGCGGTGAAATGGATGAGTTTGCTCTAAGCTCGCTTTCCAAGGCACATGAAGCAATAAACAGCGGAACTTTCGTCGATGAAATAGTACCCGTTACAGTTTCTTCTCGTAAGGGCGATACTGTTGTTGATACCGATGAAGGCCCAGGTTCCGCTCGCCCAGAAAAAATTCCAACACTAAGACCGGCTTTCAAAAAAGACGGTACGGTCACGGCTGCTAACTCAAGCTCAATCTCTGACGGTGCAGCGGCACTGGTTGTAATGAGCGAAAGTAAAGCAAATGAACTTGGTCTAGCACCGCTTGCGCGCGTGGTTGCTCACGCTACAAATTCTATTGAACCTGAAAACTTCACCGTTGCGCCTGTTGGCGCTATGGAAAAAGTGCTGGATAAGGCAGGTTGGACGAAAGAAGAAGTCGATCTTTTCGAAATTAACGAAGCCTTCGCCATGGTAACCATGTTGGCTGTCAAGAAGCTTGGACTAGATGAAAGTAAAGTAAACGTAAAAGGCGGCGCTTGTGCGTTGGGTCACCCAATTGGAGCCTCTGGTGCACGCATTTTGGTAACACTACTTCACGCGCTTAAGCAACGCGGTGGTCGCAAAGGTATCGCATCTTTATGTATTGGTGGTGGTGAGGGTGTAGCGCTTGCCGTTGAAATGCTCTAAGCCGTTATAGATGGCTAATATGTAAAATATTTAATCACGGAGCCTAATCACATTGATTTCGCTCTGTGGTTCAATATAAAGAAAAATACAAAAGCATGAAGACAGTGACTAACGTTATCAATTCTATAACCCTTGCGGTTGCGCTATCCACTTTAACGCTTGTTGCGAAAGTCCAAGCTGACTCATCGTTTTCAGTAAACTCGACTTACGCAGACACCCACGGTAACAATGGCACTCACTACGAGGAATCACGTTCTTTATCGAGTAATGAAGACACCCACGATGACTTAACTCTGTCTGCGCTTCACGAAACTCAATCAATCGTTGATGTTTCTGACGGCGCTGTTTCGGAAGACACCCACACTAACAAAGAAAAAAAGACTTCGGATGACACCCATGCCAACAGTGCCCATGCCAACAGTGAATCGTCAGCTATCTACCCCAAGAAGACAAGCCAGGTGCCTTATTCGGCGTTGGGTGTCTTGCCAACAAGTGAAGCTGATGAACAATTCAGCTACGGCGATGACCCATTACAAACGATTTATACTTGGCATGGACGTTTGTCTGCGAACGAAATGTATGCTGATAAAGCGTTAATATTTATTCACGGTGGGTGTTGGCTTAATGCCTACGGTTACGAACATGCGAAAGGGATGTACCATGCTTTAGCAGAGCTTGGGATGGGTGTCTACGTAACAGAATATCGGCGTGTAGGTGATGAAGGCGGTGGCTGGCCCGGTAGTTTAGACGACGTGACACAAGCAATAAGTACAGCCTTAAAACGAATAGAGAACGAAGGGCGCTACACTAACATTTACATTGCGGGGCATTCTGCTGGTGGGCACTTAGCTTTGCTTGCTGCGCAACGCCTTTCTTCGTCATCCTTGAACTTATCGCGCGCAAACATAAAACGGATTATCGGGTTAGCGGCAATTACGGACATCCAGTCCTATGCCATGGGACATAACAGCTGCCAGTCGGCTACAGCGAAATTCATGAATGGAACGCCTGAAGATGTTCCAACCGCATATCAAAGGGCGACACCACGCCCAACCCATGGCAGTTTGCCAATTACACTACTCCAAGGCGATGCTGATAGTATAGTGCCAGCGCGCCACGCTGTATTATCTGGAACCAACCAAAAAATAATTAAAAATGGTGGCCATTTCGATTGGCTTCACCCTGAATCAACATCCTTTGATGCTTTACTTGAGGTTATTAGTGAACATGATGAATAAGGTTTTTTCAGCTGAACAACTTGATATTAAAGATCCACTCCGTGACAAGGCGCAGGCGTTTTCGCTTCCCGCTAATACGGTCTATTTAGACGGGAATTCGCTAGGGCCTCTTCCTAAGGCTGCGAAACAGCGAGCTGACGAAGTTGTCAATGAACAGTGGGGAAAGGGGCTCATTACAAGCTGGAACAAGCATCAGTGGATCCATCTACCTCAAATAGTGGGTGATAAGATTGGCGGTCTGATTGGCGCTAAAAGTGGCCAAGTTATTTGTTGTGACTCCATTTCTATCAATCTGTTTAAAGTATTAAGCGCGGCGTTAAAAATGCACCCAAGTCGCAAGGTAATAGCGACTACCCGCGATAATTTTCCTACCGACATATACATGGTGCAAGGCCTGCTTGACTTAATAGGCAGCGATTACAGTATTCGCTATGTTGACGAAGCATGCATTGGGTCGCAGTTAACTGATGATATTGCCGTACTGATGCTGACACAGGTAAATTTCAGAACTGGCAATAAACTCGATATGCAAACTATTACCGAGCAAGCCCACCAAAAGGGCATTTTAACTTTGTGGGATTTAGCGCACAGTGCTGGAGCATTTCCTGTCAGCCTAGACGCATGTAATGTGGATTTTGCAGTCGGCTGTACTTACAAATATCTAAATGGCGGCCCTGGCGCGCCAGCGTTTATCTATGTTGCTAAACGACATCAAGCACAGTATCAACAACCTTTGTCTGGTTGGATGGGACACAGCTCGCCTTTCTCATTTTCCCCTGATTACGCTGGCGACAATTCCGTGAAGCAAAACTTGTGCGGTACGCCAGGAATTATTGGAATGAGCATTTTAGATGCGGCATTAGACGTATTTGAAGATGTATCACTTAAAGCTATTGATGAAAAATCCAAAAAGCTACAGGCATTTTTCATCGCTGAAGCCAAGCGCGCAGGCCTTCTGGAAAAGTTTTCCATTGTAAGCCCCAATATTGATAATCGAGGTAGTCAGCTAGCTTTCGCTCACGACCACGCTTACGCCATTTGCCAAGCTTGGATCGCTGAGGGGGTGATTGCTGATTTCCGTGCACCAAATATTCTGCGAATAGGTTTTGCTCCACTGTATTTAAGTTTCGTCGATATTGAAAAAGCGGTGGCAAGCTTGACCAAAATTATGAATGAAAAGCGTTATGAAAACGATGAGTTTCAGCAAAGACAGAGCGTTACCTAGCTGAAAAGCGAGATTATCAGCTAAATAATTGCATTTTTTGAATTTACGCTTAATACTTCGCGGTTGTCATCGATATCTTCACATGTTTTGGGTGTGCAGTTGAAAAAAATAAGAAAATATCTGCTTTGTACCATGTTGTTTGTAGGAGCGAGTTGTTTTAGCGCGCTCCTACAAGCAGAAGCTGGTCAAAAGGCGGCATCTGAACAATCTAATAATGTAACGTACTGTATAGATCCTAACTGGGCGCCTTACGAAGCAATCAGAAACGGTATCCATGTGGGGATTTCTGCCCAATATATGCAGCTTATTGCTGAAATATCTGAGTTAACGTTTACCCTAGTGCCCACTGAGAGCTGGCAACAGAGCCTAGAGTACGTTCAGCAGGGGAAGTGCCAAGTTATCCCCATGCTAAATACTTCCGACTATCGAAAGCAGTTCCTCGACTTTAGTGTGCCGTATTTTGAAGCGCCCAATGTGCTGGTGGCTAAGTCTGGTATGCCAATGATACAAGGCTACGCTGGAGTGGGAAATCGAGTAGTAGGGATTGTTCAGGGTTATCGCCAAGTTGAATATATTTCACGACACTATCCGGGGTTACGTTTAAAGCTTATTCCGTCTGAAGAAGAAGGGCTAAAGCAGCTGGCGAATGATGAGTTTGATGTAATGGTGGGCTCATTAATGAGCGTGAATATGCACATCAATAATTTGAAGCTGAAAGACCTCAATATTGTTGGTTACGCCGAGCCCTTCGACTCATTAGCTTTTGGTGTGAACAAAACCTATGGCCACCTGGTGGACAAGCTTAACTTTGCCATTGAGCGTATTCCAGAAACGCGAAAGGTAGAAATTTATAAGCAGTGGAATAATGTCCAAGTTCGCTATAGTCGTAACTATGTCGTTATGGTTTTGAGCACCGCAATTGTCATTTTAGTTTTCTTGCTTTTTACTTTTAGAAATAGAAACGTTAGCGGCTACAAGCGTATTATTAACCAGAAAAACGAGGAAATAGGTGCGTTACAAGCAACCTTGTTAGAAAAGAACAAGACCCTTGCTTTCTTGTCTGCTCACGACACGGTAACGGGGCTATATAACCGCAATCATATGATCCAGCGAGCGGAAGAAGAAATCTCACGTTTCCATCGATTTCACACTACGGCTTCGTTAATTGTTATCGAACTAACCCCTGTAAGCGATGACAGAGATTCAATTGAGCCCTCGGCTAAAGAAGAGGCGCTAAAAGCCGTGGCAAAGAATTGTCTAAATACCGTTCGAGAAGTCGATGTTGTTTCGCGTTTTAGCGGTGAACAGTTCATTATCTTGTGCCCTCAAACCGAGTTAAACGCAGCTAAAAACCTTGCAGACAGATTGTTAGACTGCATTTCTACCCATCACTCGCTTGTCGAGAGCTTTAAAACGGCCATGGGTTTATCTGAGCTCAGGGAGTCTGAGGAATTCACAGAGTGGTTTGAACGCACCATGAAGGCACTGTACCAGTCAAAGCGCCAAGGGTATGGCAGCGTAACTGTAGCACAGTAACTTCAGTGAACTAGTTAGGTCAAATTAAAGGGTCGTAGTGCCATTGGTGCGAATCGTAACGAATTTGCGCCCTGTCGTATTCTCGCTCAGAACGCCAGTTACGGTTATTAAGCTTCGCCGATACTCCGGGATAAAGACGTTTGTTTGCGATAAGTTTTATATCAGACTGGTAGTTTTCTTTTGCTGCTTTGACGTCGTTGGCTTTGTTTTCAAGCCACTCCAGCAATGCGCTCTCATTGTTAAAAAGCTCTAACGCTTCAGCTACTTTACGTTGAAGCTCTTTAGGCACTTTCTTACCTTGAATAAGGTTAATCTTTTCTTTGTGTTTAAGATTGTTTTCGCGAATTTGCTTCAACAATTCATCTAAAGAGTCTTTGCGCTCTAACAGTTGGTTAAAGCCCGGGCTAAAATCAACTTTCAATGTACTGCCAGATACAGCGCCTAAAGTGCCAGCTTCAACGCGATCTTGGCTGATAATGTCACAAGCAAATAGGTTTCCCATGGGCTTATCAATTTGTCCAACTATGACTGCGCCGCCGCAACGCAGGCGGCTATACGCCAACTGACGACCAACAGTAATATTACCGCTACATTGAATATCAATGCCTTGACCGTGTTGAACGTGGATACTGCCGGCTGCGACTAGTTGGCATTGGAATTCACCTTGAGTATCGTTAACTTTACCCATCGCGCCTTCGGTAATGATGATGTCGCCGCCAGACTCGATATACGCCGACTCCACAAAGCCGTTAATGGTTACATCTCCTGCGGCCTTGATTTGCATTTTCTCTGTAACATCGCCGTTTACCAATACTGCACCTTCGTAATTCACGTGCCCAGAGCCAACGTTCACGCCGCTACAAATGAAGGTATCGTCAATGTTCATTATCTGGTCTCGGTATTTCGGCATACCAGAAATTGCAGACATTAATAAATTGGCGTCGCTGTCGGACACCACGGTGCCGCTGCCCATTTTAAAGTTAACCCATTCGCCCGCAACGGCTGGAATTTTATTCCCTTTGATATCGAAGCCAGAACGGCCCTGAGTTGGCTCGGTTCTTCTCAGCACAGGCGTGTTCACTTTAACGCAAATTACTTCGCCTAAATTACGCATGTCCACGCGCTCGCCATCACCCGTCTGGGGTTTTAACACCCTTTCAAGTGCGTTTGGTACCAGGGGAATAAACTTTGAGTTTTTGCCATTTCTAGCTGGTAGGCCCTTCGCGACAATTTGTTCTAGTACTGTGCCTGGAGGAGACTGCCTTGCTTGGGTAAGCATAGATTCAATGGTTTTGGTGCTTAAGCCACGAATGATTCTGTTTTTTACTGCTAGAGATTTAACGGTACTTAATGAGGGAAGTTTACCGCCATAGGGTGTGGTCAGCACAAGGTTCGCCTGCATCCCATCCTCGGGAATGCGAAATTCAATTTCAGCATTTTTGCGCTCGCCAATGCGTTCCTGAACGACAGTGCTATCACCCGTCTTGAAATAATGATTAGCTGTATCACAGGCCGACTTTAACGCTTTTTCAGAAACATACAGTCGCTTAGTTTCTCCGCTCTCTAGTTGCTTTCTTATTTCCCTACTATCAACTTCTGACGTGAAATCAGAAGGATTTAACTGTAAGTTAATGTAGGTTCTTGATTTGTCGAAGCTTATTGTTACGCCATTCATAACTTCTTTATTCCCTTGCGCACGTGTATTCTTTTTATCGGCGGCATCTATCGATTACTTGACGTTGACTTGTTCTCGGCCTGTCTATTTTTTTCATCTATTAATTTAAGGCGTTCTAAAACGCCCGTCAAAGGTTTTCGGCATATTGGTAAAGTGCGCGTAAAATGGCCTGCTTCTCAGGATTGTCGCTGTGTTCATGCGCCAGTGATTCCAACCGCATCATATAGTTTTCTAATGTGATTGAGCCGTGAAAAGCTGAATCAGTCAGGCGAGCTTGGCGATGATGCTGCCACCTGGTCATTTCATCTGCGGTCAGTGTATTAGGATAATTTCTAGCGCGGTATCGAAATAGCTGCTTTCTGAGCCCTTCGTGCTGTGTTTTTTCACTCAAAGTGGCTAAATCATCGGGCTGTGCTTCAATTACACGCTCACACCACCTTCTGTCTTCGTCATTAAGAAAACCACCACTATATAGCGCGTGATCTATATCCAGTTCACCACTTTGAATGTGGTCATCATAGACATCTACGATTTTAGTGGCGAGTTCGGGCATACTGGCAAGTACTTTGTAATTGTCTAGGCAGCGCTCTCGATCCAGTCCTAGTCGTGCGGCATTGTCTTCTGTCATTGCTTTAGCTGTGGTAATAAATGGCGAGCGGTTGACGTGAATGAGCTTAAGCCCTGGTCTTTCTAACGCATCGTCAAATGTATCTGACGGGGCATAAAGCGCCTGTCTAATCTCTTCTGGTGTGTCATTCACTAAACTGTCAATGTCATGCGATAAATCAATAGCGATAAATGCATTGTTTTTCGTTGGGTGCTTAGCCACAGGCATAACCCAAGTGCAACAGCCTTGAGAGGCAGGGAGTTTAGACGAGATATGAAGCAATACCGATGGTTTAGTGAGATCAATTTGCTGCATAACTGTGTGTTTACTGCGTAACGACAGCGCATAATCGAAAAGGCGAGGCTGCTTTTCTTTTATCAGTTTAGCAAGGGCTATTGTGGCGTAGACGTCACTCAAAGCATCGTGAGCGTTTTCGTGGCCAATATTATTAGCTGCAGTTAACGCCTCCAGTTTAAAGCTTGGTGCACCATCTTCTCGGCGTGGCCAATTAATACCATCGGGTCTCAGCGCATAGCACGCTCGCGCTAAATCGATTATATCCCAACGGCTATTGCCATTTCGCCATTCACGTGAATATGGGTCGTAAAAGTTTCTATAAAACAGGTAGCGGGAAACTTCATCGTCGAATCGGATACTATTAAAGCCCACACTACAGGTATTTGGCGTCGACATTTCCTGATAAATTCGCGCGGCGAAGTCAGCTTCGTTAGAACCGTCGCGAATGGTTTGCTGCGGTGTTATGCCGGTCACCAAACACGCTTCTGGATGTGGTAAATAATCATTCGCAATGGCGCTCATGATATTTATGGGTTTACCAATCACATTTAAATCCATATCAGTTCTTACTGCAGCGAATTGGCAGGGGAGATCTTTTTGTGGGCTGGTGCCAAAGGTTTCAAAATCGTGCCACAAAAATGTAGGTGCGTGCATAACCACTATTGCGATGTTAGAGAAATATTGATGGCAGTGTACACCGCGAGAAATTGAATACCAAATGCTGGCGTTAATATGAACAGTGATTTATTTGTTAGCCATCGGCAAGACTTAAAAAAACGCGTTAATCATTGTCTTTTTTTGAGTATTTTGCGTTTTGATGTATCGCGCGAAACTTGCGCATTAACAAAATGATGACTAGCTTTAAGTTATCAAAATTTATACGGATATTGCCTGTTTGTCGTTCCTTAAATCCAGTTCATCCATCAGTGAAGCTAAGAGTACTTTAGGCTTAGCGTTAGTACTTGCAACAGTGCTTGTTGTACTTGTTGTTGGTTTGTTCGAAAGTAATATCAAAGCGACGGCTGAATCTCAAACTTTCACGGCATTAGAAGAGAGTGCCGCCAGTGCTGAAAATGCTGCAAACTCTCAGGTGAGAAAGTATATCAATGCGCTTAACTTTCTACATCAGACACCACCCATAAGTGGCATCGTCCGCGCGACTGAAAATGAAAACCTAGACCCCAAAGACGGTACGACGTTGGAACAGTGGAAGCAGCGACTAGAAACGATTTTCGTTGCTTTTATAGAAAATAACGAAGAAGTGGATCAATTAAGGATCATTCGAGCCAATGAGGATGGAAGTGAGTTTATTCGAGTGGAAAGAAACGGAGGAAGTGTTTTAGTAATTAAGGACAACGATTTACAACCTAAAGCAGCGAGAAGTTACTTCACAGAGAGTGTTAAGCGTAATAAGGGCGAGTTTTATATTTCAGATATCAATTTGAATCGTGAATATGGGAAGCTCGAGTTTCCTTATAAAAGCGTCATTCGCCTCTCTCTTCCAATCTTCAGCAGCTCTGGTGAGCGTTATGGTTTTATAATCATGAATGTAAACGCCCAGTTTCTACTGTCGCAAATGGAACAAACGCTTGTCGGCAATCAATTGTTATTTGTTACCGACAGTGAAGGCTTTTTTGTCAGTCATCCAGACAGTGATAAGTCCTTCTCCAGAGATTTAAATCCTATGGTGAATTGGGCGAGCGAATTCGAAAGCCCTTCGAAAATAGGTAGGGCTAAAATTAAACAGGCCGCACAGACAAACTCACCTTTGTATACGGTCACTCGTGCTTTTACGATAAATGGAAATCAGCAAACCGCCCCGTTTTTTCTTCATACGGCATTGTCTCAGTCAGAAGTGCTAGCCCTTATCAATGAGAAGAGGATTAGCGTTTACAGTGTAATTGGGGTAGTTACGCTAATTTTTGTAAGCGTTTTACTCTTCGTGCACCGTAGTAACAGTAAAAACATTGAGCTGGCTAAGGTGCGCGGTGAGTCCGTTGCTATTATCGCTATATCTAAAGATGCGATTTTTAGCGTAGATTCTGCTGGCGTGGTGAAAAGTTGGAATATGGCAGCGGAGTCACTTTTTGGGATCCCAAGCCAGCTTATTTTAAATCATCACTATTCGTCATTTGAGCAGCTTTCTCTATTAGGGCTTGAATCGGTTCTCACCAAAGGCGGAAAGCAAAGTACCTTTACAACCCCCTTCATCGATGACGAAAAAGAAGAGCACACGCTACTCATAACCGCATCTACCATTTGGGGTGAACAATCACAGTTTTCAGGTGTTGCTGTTGTAATTCGAGATGTGACCGACGAACGAAAGGCAAAAGACGCGATAGAAAGGGTAAACCTGAAGCTTGAAGAAAAAGTGGTAAGCAGAACGAAAGAACTTGTTGAAGCTACGCAAGAGGCGCGAAAAGCGAGCAGTGTTAAAAGCTCTTTTATTTCCAATATCAGCCATGAAATGAGAACACCGTTAAACGGGGTAGTTGGCTCCTTGTCGCTACTTAAGTGTCAGCCCCTTAATGAGAAAGCTGAACAGCTTGTTTCCATGATGGAAATTAGCTGCAACAATCTCAGTGTGCTGATTAACGACGTTCTCGACTTGTCTAAAATTGAAGCGGGCAAGCTTGATATTAATAATCAATATTTTGATCCGCTTGCACTTATCGAGTCTATCGCCAAGGTCTTTGCCGTTAAGGCAGCTTCTAAAGGGCTACAGCTTCTTGTTGACACAACAGGTCTTCCCCCCGTGGAAATAAACTCAGATCCACACAGAATCAACCAAATTCTTAGTAATTTATTGAACAATGCTATTAAATTCACTGAAGAAGGGCATATAAAGCTACAAGCATCGTTAAGTGATGTAGATGCTGGGACACAACAGCTTCATTTCAGCGTATGTGACACGGGCGTAGGGATAGCACAAGAAAATCAGCCCAAATTGTTTACCGCGTTTACGCAGGCTGATGCATCTGTTGCTACCCAATACGGAGGTACCGGACTTGGCTTGTCTATCTGCAAGCAATTGAGCCAGCTTATGGGAGGAGACATTACGTTCAATTCTGAAGTGGACATAGGCAGCACCTTCTCATTTTTCGTTACTCTTCCTGAAACAACGTACGACAGCGCGTTCGAGCATAAAATGGCGGTGGAAAACGAAAGTATGTTGCTTAACGGGATCACAATTGGTGTTTCTGCAAGTTATCCACCTTTAGAAGAAAACATCTGTTGTTTAGCCTTACACGTCGGTGCAGAGCCGCAAGTATTAGGTAAGCATTCTGAATTAGGAACAGTACCTTGGACGCGATTTAATGCCATTATTGTGGACGAGGCCAGCTCACTCATTCGTGAGCTAGATGATATATGGCAGGCACAAGCTGCCACTAAAGACGCGGGTTCGTTACCTGTGGTTTATATTCTTCAAAAACTAGAAGGGACACCTTTCCACTTCAATCACCTTGTGCCGCTTTACTTGCCAAAGCCATTATTCAGGTCGAGTTTTGCAATTGTCCAACAAGGGTTAGACGCTGCGCTGTCGGGATATACATTAAGCCAGTCAGATATCTCATCAGGTAAAGGGAAAGCTGAGGACATCTCAGACGATGAAGGGGCAGCAGACGATACTGAGCAGCAATTGTCTATTGAGAATGCCAACTTATTGATAGTTGATGACAATATGATCAATCGCGAGGTGGCGAAGGGAGTGCTGGAAAGTTTACCTGTTAAATTGTTTACCTGCAGCGATGGTGAGGAAGTCGTGGCGTTCTTGACGAAATGTGAAAGCAAAGGCCGCAGAATTCACAGCATATTGATGGATTGCCAGATGCCTAATATGAATGGTTATGACGCTACCCGAGCCATACGAGAAGGTAAGGCAGGAGCGATGCACAAAGATGTACCTATAATTGCCATGACAGCCAATGCCATGCTCGGCGAAAAAGAGAAATGTTTAGAGGCAGGTATGGACGACTTTGCGACAAAGCCTGTCATGGCCGATGTACTTATTCCTAAAGTGAAACAATGGATAGTGCATCAAATAACGGCATTAGCAAGTGCAGAGCTTAACGATACTGATACGAGGTCAGGTACCGGAATTACTGCCAGCGAACCTCCACTGGTTGACAGTTTGTTGAGTGCCATCTCAAAAGAAATGGACTGCGACACGCTATCGCATTCAAGAACAGAGGCTCAGTCAAGTAAAGAGTCTGAAGTAGAAATAGCCCCCACGTTAAAAAACGCGAAAATAGCTAATGATATCGCCGCTCGCGAGGGCTCGGAGAAGGAGGCTGAAATTGATAACGTCAATCAAACTCAAGCTTATGAAAACAATTCAGAGGGGCTTGATGGATGTTGGGAAAAAGACGATGCCATTGCTCGGATAATGGGAGATAAAGCGCTATTTTCCCGTGTCTGCGACCTGTATTCCAGAAGCGCGCCTGACAAGCTTAAATTACTGCAGCAGGCTATTGATAGTCGAGACTTCGAAAAGGTTCAGGTGCTTTCATTGAAGCTCAAAGGTATGTCTGCAGATATTGGTGCCGTACAGTTACAACGAGACTTTGAGAGCTTATGGGAATTGTCAAAGGCGAAAAAGTGGGAAGACGCTGAAGCGCTACTCCCTTCCATCACCGATGATCTTAATACTTTCTTAGAGATCCTCGAGGTAGCCTAGCCTACCTAAGCTAATTGTGTCATCTTACGTCTAAGGTCGCGTAAAAATCGCATCAACAGAGCGCGTTGAATTGATTCTAGAAATCTGTACTCAAACCATCTCCCAGATTATGCGCGCACGTAAAAAGTAGCTATTAGGAGTAAAGCTTTTGAACCCATCTCGTATTTTTCGCCAGCCGAATAAAGTTCGACATGCACTGTATGCAATAGGCGCGCTTGCTGCAACGTTTGCCATTACGAGTGTTCCCGCATTAGCGGATGATTCCAAACAATTAGGAAAAACACCCGTAGCTATCGCTATTCATGGCGGAGCAGGAACCATTTTAAAATCATCGATGACGCCAGAAAAAGAAGCGGACTATAAAAGCGTATTAACCCAAGCGGTGCAGCATGGCTACGCCTTGTTGCAGAAAGGCGAAAAAGGTGAAGTGGCGGTAGTAGAAACCATCAAAATTCTTGAAAGCTCGCCGTTATTTAATGCTGGCATCGGTGCGGTATATACCTTCGACGGTGAGCACGAGCTTGATGCGTCGATAATGCACGGCGGCAGTAAAAATGCAGGTGCTGTTGCGGGGGTGAAAACAATAAGAAGCCCAATAGAGGCTGCGTTATTGGTAATGAATGAATCTCCACACGTTATGCTTTCAGGGAGAGGCGCTGAAGATTACGCAAAAGAAAACGGCCTTGAACAGGTAGACAACACCGTTTTTGATACCGAGTTTCGCAAGCAAGCTTTAGATAAAGCGAAAGCACGTATGCAGCAGGTATCGAGTGGTTACGGTTCGCAGCAAGGCAATGAGCGCTTTGGCACTGTTGGAGCAGTAGTATTGGACCAAGAGGGCAACATTGTCGCGGGAACATCCACTGGCGGAATGACGGCTAAACGGTATGGACGTATTGGAGACTCGCCTGTTATTGGAGCGGGGACCTATGCCGACAATGAAAGCTGCGCGGTATCGGCCACAGGACATGGTGAATATTTTATTCGATACAACGTGGCAGCAGATATTTGTGCGCGAATGAAGTACCAGGGTTTAACGTTAAACGACGCTGCGAACACTGTAGTTAACGACGTACTTGTAAAAGCCGGTGGCGATGGCGGTGTGATTGCTATTGACGCTAAAGGTAACGTCGCTATGCCGTTCAATTCTGCGGGTATGTACCGCGCTAGCATCGACATAAATGGTGAAGTGAAAGTGGCAATTTACAAAGACTGATCACTGAAAAACTATTTGTTATTTTAATGTTAAATGTGCTGGCTTGTATGCAACGAAACGTCTAATCTTAAAGTGTGGGGGAAAATTGCTTTCACATGTGGTTAAAAATAATTGAAGTGCCGTAACGCCAATTAAGTCGCAGTATCGGTCACATTAGGCGCCACGGCTGGAGAATTGAAAATGGAATCGTTGCAAGTCAGTGATTATATGAATACTCACCCAGTGAAGCTTAATGTCGATATGCCCGTTGCGCAGGCTGTCGAAGTGTTATTAGCCAGTGGGCAGAGTGGTGGTCCGGTACTCGATAGCAAAGGTAGAGTGGTGGGCTTTTTGTCTGAGCAAGACTGTATCGCTCAAATGATCGCGTCAAGCTACTATCGCGAACAAATTTGTAGAGTAGGGGAAATCATGAAAACCCCTGTAATTTCTATCAAACCTTATATGTCGGTAATAGAGTTAGCGCAATTACTGTTAAAGGAAAAGCCGAGAGTTTACCCCATTGTAGATGATGATGGAGTATTGTTAGGCTCAATTAATCGAACGGCAGTGCTACGGGCTATTGATGTTCAATTGAATGATGGATACCAGCGCGCGGGTTAGACATTGTTTGGGATAACGCATTTTTATTTAGCTTGGTAGGGTTTAGTGCTGCAGGTAGCGTAATGAATGAAGATGCGGCGCTGGGTTAGAACGGCTTGAAGCTAGTGCGGCGCCATGCATTTATCATATACCAGAAAGGAGGCGTTAACTTGCTTAACGCCTCCTTTTTATTTACTTTTCGAATTATCCGTTACATGTCTGAGTGGCGTTTACGCTTGGCGTTCGCTAATTTTCTGATCGCATCCTTAAGTGAGCCACCAGCAACTAGCTTAAAGTTTTGGGTCTCGCTAGGCATGACGTTTCTTCCATCTTGTACTACCCAAAGCCCTTCGGTGAACCTTCCTCCCAAGTTAGCGTTGGTTACATCAAGCCCATCTGTTTCAGACACGCCGTCAATTTGCGCGGCTTTATCTGCCGTTATTTGAACAAGCCCCATAAGTTCCAAGACTTCAGGGTTTTCAGGGTGTACGTGATAGATAGCATAGCTGTTATTACCCTGACTAGATGCGATTAGGTAAGTTTGTGCATCTACATTAAACAGAGCCAAACCTTCTACATCAGCTTCTACCGGGGCTTCTATCTCAGCGATGAACTGAGGCTGATTGCTATTTGAAGTAATATCCAAGGCCCAAATCCCAGCACCTTCCTCACCTAAGTATGCCGTGCTCGTTTTAGTATCCACAACACATCCTTCTGGCTGTGAGGGCAGTGAAAAGGACTGTGTTAAATGTCCATCAACAGTTTTGTCTGGGGAGATAGACACGCTATATCGCTCGAAGCGGCCACTGGTGTCGTTAGCAAATACATGAGCTATTCCGCCTGACACAAACAGACACATGCCGTATATATCATTGAGTGTAGTGCTTATGTGGCCAAGTTGAGTCATATGGCCGCGTTTATCTATTTCAAATATAGACAAACTGTTATTCGACCGGTTTGATGCCACTGCGATATCGATAAGTGGCGTATCGCTTTGCTGTGCATTAGTTTCTGCCACAGATACCTTGTATCCCACATCAACGTTATTCACTCTGCCAACAGGGAGGCTTTGCACTAGCTTGCCGGCTAAGTCATAGCTATTCAATGCGCCTTTTTTGTCGGTGCCGATTATGCGGCTTTGTGAAGGGGCATTCGAGTTTATCCAAATGGCAGGGTCGTCAGCGGCGTCGCCATGATTTTCCACTGGGTCAGTTTCAACATCGGGTTTAACCTTGATAGTTAGGTTTGCATGTTGGGAAGCGCTGTTATTTGTATACGCCTTCTCCATGTAATTTTCTTTTGGCGAGGCAGCTTTAAAATCGGTGCCGCATTGTCGATGAAGTAAAGCTGCGCTTAGTTTTGAGGGAAGCTCGGCAGAAAACACGTCGCCTGAATCATCATCGTCAACAACAAGAGAAATATGCGTGCCTTCTTCACTTAACGACAGATGAATGAATTCAGGCTGAATAAAAGTAGACTTGTCGGTTGCTTTTAATTGGCGATCTGCTGAGTTACTTTCGTTCGCCGTATTTATTAGCGAGACAAATTGCGTAAGACATGGTGCTTTGAGCCATATCCCGCTGGCATCCGGACTCACCCAGGCAGCGATATCCACGCCATCTACCGTCGTTGAAGATAGGGTGGCTACACCTTCAATGGCAACATCTTGATCGTGAAAAATAAGGGTTTTTGCTAGCTCACTTTCAATATCGGTATCTAATTGCCACACACCGGCAAATTCGTCAGCAAGGTATAGCGTTTCGGTGTTGGCATTTATCGCGCAACTTTTAATGCCTGGACCTATCGCAAAGTCTCTAAGCGATAAAAAGCGCCCGTTGTAAAATTCATACTGATTCAATGTGCCTGTCGCATCGATATTAACAATTTGCAGTTCGCCAGCGCTTGATGTTGTAGCACAAATGGCTTCAGAACCTTTGGTCAATTGAGTTTGCGGTTGATCAATCTCAAGAGACGCGGCGTTAATGCGATACACCTCTATGTACTGGGTGTTGTTATTGAACACTACTAAAGACACCCATTGTTTTGAATTAGATTCCACAGCTTCAGCATTTGCTAAGGTGTAATGTCCCGCAATGAAGTGTTTTTTTCCTTCAGAGTTACTTAGTGAAATACCCTTATGTTCGTTAACATTAATGTTGATAGCGTGGGTGTCATCGTAAACTTTATGTTTGTTGTTGGCGCGGGCGTCCTTGCTAGTGTTGTTAGCATGGGTGTCTTTGTAAGCGTCTTTGTAAGCGCTTTTGGTGTTGGAATGGTTGGCGTGCGTTTGGTAGTGCAGAGTCAGGCCTAAACCCTTTTTTAGCTTTGTTAGCGGTAATGCGATGTCTTGGCTTTCTGCTTTTACTAGCTGGCTTTCGCTGTGCGCTAACTTGATATTTGCACTGGTATCTGCGCTGGTATTAGTATCGTGAGAGGCTGCGCAACCGAACAAAGTCAAAAGTGTGCTTGAAAGTGCCGCTGTGGTAAATTTGGTTTTAAAAACTGTTTTGGTGTGACGCTGATTGGTCATTGTTGTTATTGTCCTGAAACTTACTGAGATCAAACCATGCATGGCGCATCGACTAAAACATGGCTTACAGATTATTAAGAGCAGGTTTGAAGGCCAAATTACCTACGGCCTTCAAACCCGATAATTAACTTTCGATATACCTGCCTAGTTAAGCTGCCAAGTAAAGCCAAGTTCGAACGTGCGGCCGTATTCTTCATACTGCGCGTTTTGGTTGCGCGTATCGAAATAGTTGTAGAAAGGTTCGTCACCTAAGTTGATGCCGTTGAAATACACCTGCATGCTGTCGTTGATGTAGTAGCGCGCCATGAAATCAACCTGTACGTGGTCGTCTTCAAATCTGAGCATGTCACCATCAATCTCTTCGAAATTGTCGCTTTTATAGGTGGTGGCTAGACGTACACTGAAGTCATTCGCTTCGTACCCAATGGTGATATTGCCAATACGGTCTGATTGATTTGGTAACTGGGTTTCAAATTTTTCGCCATCTAAGAAGGTAGTCGCTTCAGAATCGGTAAAAGTAGCATTGGCGGAAACAATGAAGCCATTGTTAAAGGCTTTCACCCAAGAAAGTTCTAAGCCGGTTAAATCGGCAGAGTCGCCGTTAATTGGCTGTATGACCTCTTCAAAACCTTCCCAACCGGTTGTATCTGCAACATCAGCGTACACAACGAAGTTATCGATATTCTTGTAGAACAGCCCTGCTGAAATTACACCGATGTCACCTGGATAGTATTCAATCGACAAATCAACGTTTTGTGCTTCGTATGGCTGAAGGTCAGGGTTGCCAACTTCCGCCTCTCGTTCGGTCACAAATACGCCATCATCTTCTTCCGTTTTACTCTCGATGATTTGAAATGCCGCTACATCTTCAAATTTTGGTCTTGAAATAGTTTGGGTGTAGGCAGCGCGAAGCTGAAGTTTATCTGAAACGGTGTATCTGGCATTTACACTGGGTAACCAATGATCGTAGTCGCGCTCCGCTTCCCACGGCGTATTTAGCACTTCTTCCACGTCGGTTTCTTCGTTTTCTACAAGCTCTACTCGCATACCCGATGTAGAAAAGTCAGTACGTTCATAGCGTACACCTGCTACTAAATGAAGTTTATTTATATCTACGCTGCCCATGATATAAGCGGCAAAAATATCCTCTTCATTCACATAGGTCGCGCCACGAGACTCTACTTCAGAATTTAGGCTGTCTAATTCCAAGCTCTCGCGGTTTTCGTTAAAGTAGCTACGCATTTCACTTCGATTAAGCCCAGGCCCAAAGCCATCAAGAGAGTAGTCTGGACTGGCAGCTCCGAATTGCGAAGCGTCTAGGTCGTCGAATTCTCCATCAAAAATAGCGATGCTGCTGTTGCGGTCTTTTTCTCGGCTTCGATATTTCGAGCCAATTTTTAACTCACCGATATAGCCACCAAGGTTGATGGGGCGGGCGGCGTCGAATTTAATACTGGTTTCGGTATCTTTCGTGTAGTTATCTTCAAAGCTGATCTCATCGACTTCATAGGTTGATAAGTCCATGGCATCAGCGTTTTGTGACACGGTTGGACGCATAGTATTTAAGTCTGCGTCGATACTGTCATTTTCGGTTTTGAATACGTAATACAGTGCATCTGGCTCGTCTTCATCAGACTTTGCATAACCGAGCTGCCAGTTTGCTTTCCAGGTATCTATTTGGTGTTCACCACCTAACGCCACAGTAAAAATACTCTGGCTTTCAAAGCGGTCTTTACTTTCTCTTTCTATTTCTGAGTCTTCGCCATCGAACGTGAATATATTACCTTGACGGTATTCGTCGTCAGAAAACTCACTGTAAAGTGTGCGAAGAAAGTATTGGTTGTTGAAGTCAGGACGAAAATCGATATTTAACGCACTACCCAAACGTTCGCGAGTGATCGTGTAGTGACGTTGCTCAAGCTCATCGTCACCGTTACTTTCAACATTGTCTGAACCAAAATCTCGGTCAAAGTAGGAAATAGCGCCAGCCACCCCCCATTCAGGGGAAAGCTTCTTGGTAAACGTACCAGAAAGCTTTGGACTGGTTTCATCGCGCAAATCATTTTGACTGGCTTGCACGGTAATGCTCGCGGTATCACGAGCCTTATCAAACGCACTCACGCTTTTCACCGCGACTGAACCACCAATGGCGTCTCCGTCCATATCGGGCGTTACCGATTTAGACACCTCTAATGTTTGGATGAGTTCAGAGGGAATAACGTCAAGGGCTACTGAACGTACGCCTGATTCAGGCGAGGGAATATTCAAGCCGTTAATGGTTACGTTATTCAAGTTGGGGTCGATACCGCGTATGCCGACGAAACGACCTTCACCCTGATCTCGCTCAATCGACAAGCCTGGTAAACGCTGTAACGACTCAGCAGCATTTTGGTCTGGAAATTGTCCAATGGCATCTGCGGATACAATAGACGAAATACGATCTGACGTTCGCTGCTGGTTTATGGCACTTGCCTGACCGCTTCGTTGACCACGCACCAAGATTTCATCGATAGTATCGCCGCTGCCAAACTCCACGGCTGCGCGCGCAATGCCGTTATCTGTCACTTTTATCGCTTGCGTAACCGTTTCCTCACCAAGATAAGAAATTTCTAGCGTGTAAGTACCCTCTGGAATAGAGGGAAACCGAAATGTACCGTCTGTGCCTGCTTCAGTAACTAGTCCTAATTCTTTAAGCTTAATTTGAGCACCGGTATAGCTGCGCGTCTGTGCGGCGTCTTTTACTGAACCGATAATTACGCCATCAGCAGCTGAAGCAGGTGTAGCAACGCTAAGGCCCATTGCCGCTATGCAGGCAAGTGTTAGAGAAGAGTACGCGGTTTTAATTTTCATTTATTTTCCAATTAATTAAGCAGTAAAAAGGCGTTTTGAATAAGTGCTAAGTAAGTGAATGGGTACCCTAAGAATCCTGCATGACAGTTATATGACGATTTGATGGAACAAGCGGTACACAATCGGTAATTGTCGCCTATTTGCAATTGGCTGAGCTAAATTGACCCTTGCTTAAATTACTGATTTTGTTTGGTTTGTGTGTCTCTTTTTATGCTCCTAAAGTTCGCTGCCATCAAGATGTCACATTGCTGAGCCAAACTGACCCTCGACAGTTTCATCAGATTTGGGCAAGACTCTCGTTTTGTTATAAACGCTGGCGCTGGCCGGACTAACGCGTGATGTATCCAATTCAAGAGATTTCCAAAGAGAGCACTATGTTTACCTTTACAAATTCAACACAATTTAGACATCACAAGCTTTGGCTAGCATTTACATTTTGCGTAGTGGCGTTGGCGGTTTGTTTAGCTTTTATATTTGGCAATGCAAAAGAAAGCACCGTGATATCAGACCTCGATATTGTGGGGGAGGGAAGCATTGCTTTTCTAACTTTGGCGTGGATGCTAGCTGCGCTTGCCAGCCGTCCTCCAGGTAAAGTAACGAGCCTTCTCACGGTAGGACTCGGCTTCTTTCTATTTTCAGTCAGTTTAGATTTCTTGGATGAATTTTTTCATTATCCCGAAGAGGCTTATTGGCTAAGCATGATTGAGTCTTATCCTGCGGCTGTGGGTATGGTAGTAATGACCGCGGCACTGTATCAGTGGCACCTAGAGCAGCGCGCGTTAAACTTGCAATTACGACGCAGAGAATGGGACTTTCGCGATCACGATGCTATCGATCCCATCACTCAGCTTTACCGCGCAGAGTATTGGAAAACACAAATTAATAAATTACAGCAATCTGGCAAGTCAGCTGTCATCGCCATTATCGATATCAATAACTTCTCTTTGTTCAACCAAAAACATGGGTATACAGAAGGCGATAGGTATCTGCACGATATTGCGCAATTGGTGATCATGAATTTGCGTCAGCAAGATTTAGCGTGCCGCTATGCCGGTGATAGATTTGCTATTTTGATGCCAGACGTCTCGCCCATGCAGGCCGACGTTATCCTCAACGATATCAAAGTGAGCATTCAGCACCTTGCGTTTAGACACAGTCAAAATGCAAACGCTATTTACACTACCGCTCGCAGTACTCAAGTGACTTTGTTACCTAACCAACGCCTTGCGACAGTGCTTAACACCATGCTCTTAGAACTTGAGCGTGCCCATGGTAGCGCAGCGTAATTAGGCCGGTTTGGTCAGTGTATTTGGCGATAGTAATTGGTAGGGGTAACCGGTGAAGATGAATGAAGATGCCTGCAGCGAGTAATTTATGGATTTAATGTTACCAAGACTAAACGCACTACGAGATTCTGCTGACGAAGAGAAAGCTGCAGGAGCTCAGCGTCGTTATTTAACAGGTCTATCTGGCGTGGGTGTCTCTGTAAATGGCGGTGCTGATGGGCTTGGCGTGGGTGTCTCTGTAAATGGCGCTCTAAAAGTTGATGCTAAAGCGCTTGGCATGGGTGTTTCTGCAAAAAGCGATGCTGATATGCTTAACATGGGTGTCATCGATAGTACTGGTAGTGCTCATGTAGTGATGTCTAGCCAAGATAAAGTAATAGTTGGGTATTGGTTAGTGCGGGCAGCACTTAATGTGGCGCTCTCTCGTGGCGCGAATAAAAATAAGCTCTTGCGCGGTACAGGTATTTTTGAAGATGCGTTGCAACACCATTCACTACTAAGCACAAAGCAATATTCATCGCTGTTAGTGAATGTTCAAAGCCAAGCGAGAGGCGGCGACGTTAGTTTTTTGCTGGGAGGGGCTTTAGCCTCGCAGTGGCCATCTAGTCCACTTAATGCGCTCAAAGCATGTGAAAATGTAGAGCAGCTACTTTTACAGCTGACTCAACGCCAAACATACCGGTGGTGTAGCCTACCGCTCTGTCAGTTTCAGCGTTTTGAAAACGCAGACCAAATAATGTTAGTGCCTCAGTTTACAGGGGTAAGCAGCAAACAGCTTCAATTCTCCATTGAAGTGGCATTCGCAAGCGTTGTTGCACTTATGAAAAGTATAGCGAATAAGCGAATTCGTTTATCTTTCTCTTTTACCGATAGTCGACCAAGAAATATTGCTGATTACGAAACCCACCTTGGGCTTAAGTTATCGTTTAATCGCGCTTTTAACAGTATTTGCATTGAGAAAGACGTATTACGCCAACCTTTGGAGCTAACAGCTCAGTCGGATTGTTCTGCTGAGTCACATGTTTCTCTGGAAGGTGTCGTTAGTAATAGCGCAACGCAAACAAAAGAAGGGGCTTCTATTGAATTGCAAAACCGCTTGTCTTTGCCTGATTTTGTGAGGCGTTATGGTTATGCATCCTCCAACACACAGGCAGCAAATATCGGATTACCTGAACTAGCGGAAACCTTAAACGTCAGTGTGGCTACGCTAAAGCGGAAACTAAAAGAGTACGGCACTAGCTATCGCGCGCTCTGCGAGGAAGTACAGCGCAATCATGCACTTTTACTTCTTTCGGTGCACAAAGTGAGTAACGAGACGGCGGCCAATGCAATGGGCATTAACGATTTACCTAACTTTCGACGAACGGTAAAACGGCTCACAGGTAAAACCCCTAGCGAGCTTAGAATTTAACGTGAATGACTGATAGCGCCTGTCCATATTTCTACGTAACAGAGCTATGCCACACACTTATGCCAAACATTTATGCAACACAGCTATGAAAAATAGCTAGGCGGCAGTCGCGTTCTACGGCTAAATGGTTGTAGCTTCACTCCTGTAATAACTCGAAATCTAATCGTAGCGTCTGGCACAGTACAGATGAGTTAATTATTGGAAAGTAAATTTCTTTTCAATGCTTTAAAAACCTTTTATCCTTTGCAGCTTTAGCTTTTCACCGTTCAAGACCGTCAAAATATGGTTTCGTTGAAGCTTTTTCTTACGCATTCGCAACCGGCAGGTGGCTTTTCCGCGTAGCCTTTAAACTGTTGCTAGCAGGCAATAAAACCCAAAAAGAGAGTTTTCTGTGCACGAAAATAAAGACATTGCACCAAATTCTATTGCACCTAACCCGCTAGGTTTAACGCCTATTTTGCTTTTTGTGATCCTTGTTGTGGTAACCGGCATTACTACAAACGACATCACTGCGATGCCTATTTTGGTTGCGTTTTTTATCAGCGCTGGCTATGGGCTATGTTTAAACCCGAAAGGGAAAAAGGTCAGCTTCTCTGAAAAAGTACAAACGTTTTGTAAAGGCGGTGGCGATAAAAACATTATTCTCTTGGTGCTTATTTTCCTGTTAGCTGGTGCATTTTATGCGGTGACTATTGATATTGGCGCTCGGGATGCCACGGTGAATATGGCACTTCAATTTGTGCCTTCTGCACTTATATTGCCAGGTCTGTTTTTGATCTGCTGTTTCATATCATTTTCAATGGGCACGTCCATGGGCACCATTACCGCGCTCTCGCCCATAGGTGCAGGTCTTGCCACAAGTTTAGGGCTGCCGGTGGAAATGGCGCTGGGTATTGTGGTGGGGGGCGCAATGTTCGGTGATAACCTCTCGTTTGTTTCAGACACCACCATTGCCGCAACCCGTACGCAAGGCGTTCAGCTAAAAGACAAGTTTAAGGCAAACTTAATGGTTGCTGTGCCGGCATGCATCGTCACCATGGCGTTGCTGCTTATGGTGGATGTTGATACTTCTGGCATCGTTGAAGGTGGCAGCTACGATTTTTGGCGCATAGTGCCTTACTTGTGCATTATCGCTTTTGCGCTAACAGGGTTTAACGTCATTAGCGTGCTTGCAGTGGGTATTGCCAGTGCCTGCGTAGTAGGATTGCTGCAAGGCAGCTTTACGCCACTTTCTATGATGCAAAGCATTCAAAAAGGGATGGGCTGGATGCAGGACTTGGCTATGATTGCCATAACCATAGGCGGTATTGTGGCGCTTATGCACGCTAACGGCGGTATAACATGGTTAATCGAGCGCTTAACCCGAAAGGTCACGTCAAAGAAAGGCGCTGAGTTCAGTATTGCTGGCTTGGTTAGCTTTTTGGACATTACAACGGCGAACAACACTATTGCGATTGTTACCGCAGGCCCAATTGCTAAAGACCTGAATGAAAAATACGGCGTTGACCCTCGTCGTACGGCATCACTTTTGGATATCTTTTCGTGCAGTTTCCAAGGTTTAGTCCCTTACGGGGCGCAACTTTTAAGTGCCGCAGCCGTAGTGGGTATTTCACCATTAGCTATTACGCCGTACTGCTGGTATCCCATGCTGATTTTTGTGTTTGGTGTAGCGGCCATTTGGTTCGGTTTTCCCCGTTTTAAAACGCCCCAGGACGATGAATTAACCCAAAGCGCTTAAATTCTCGTAACGCTTAACACACTGGCTTTTTAGGGCGGTATCTTCTAGGATCACCGCCCGAATTTTATTGATGATCAGATACACGCTTTAGGATGTTACTTTGTCTTCACCATTTGCTATAAAACCTCTTTACAACAAACTAGACGATTGTTTAAGCGCAGATAAGTTTCGTTTAAAGCGACGCATTACGCAGCTTGCACAAAAAGTGAATGATACATCTGGTGTTGTCGGAAAAGGCGCGGAGAAAAAAGCTGCTAATTCCAAAGGTTCAAAACGCGACACTGCGGTTGGCGAAGATAGCTTAAAATCGCAGTTTGAAAAGCTCGAAAGCGACATCAATGCATCGATAGCAAAACGCCAATGGCGTAAAGACAACCTTCCTAAAGTTGAATACCCACCGCTGCCGGTTAGCGATAAAAAAGAAGATATCAAAGAGGCGATTGCGAATAACCAAGTGGTTATTGTTGCGGGTGAGACCGGGTCGGGTAAAACTACGCAGTTACCTAAGATATGCTTAGAGTTAGGTCGCGGTGTAAATGGCATGATAGCCCACACCCAGCCAAGACGATTAGCGGCGCGAAGTGTAGCTACCCGTATAGCCGAAGAGCTAAACACGCCGCTTGGCGAAAAGGTGGGTTTTAAAATTCGCTTTAGCGATCAGGTAAGCGAGCGAAGCTACGTTAAGCTTATGACCGACGGCATGCTGCTGGCTGAAATGCAGCAAGACCGCTTTTTAAATCAATACGATACTATCATCATCGATGAAGCTCACGAACGCAGCCTTAATATCGACTTTTTGCTAGGCTATCTGCGTCAGTTGTTAGATAAGCGCCCTGATTTAAAACTCATCATCACCTCTGCCACGATCGACCCAGAGCGATTCTCTCAGCATTTTAACAATGCGCCGATTATCGAAGTGAGCGGACGTACCTATCCGGTAGAAATTCGTTACCACGCGCCAGAAGATAATGATGACGATATTGATCAAAGCGATGCCATCGTAAACGCAGTCGACGAGCTAATGCGTGAAGCACCGGGCGATATCTTAGTGTTCTTAAGCGGAGAACGCGAGATACGCGACACCCAAGATGCCTTGAGCAAACAGCATTATCGCAACACTGAAATTGTTCCGCTGTATGCGAGGTTGTCGGCGGCAGAGCAAAACCGCATATTTCAGTCGCACAGCGGCAGACGCATTGTACTTGCCACCAACGTGGCAGAGACCTCGCTTACGGTGCCTGGCATTAAATACGTCATTGACCCGGGTTTTGCCCGTATTTCACGCTACAGCGCCAGAAGTAAAGTGCAGCGTTTACCTATTGAGCCAATATCTCAGGCGTCAGCGAATCAGCGGGCAGGGCGATGCGGCCGTGTGTCTGACGGTATTTGTATTCGCCTTTATAGTGAAGATGACTATTTAGGCCGCCCAGAATTTACCGACCCAGAGATCCTACGAACCAACTTAGCGTCGGTTATTTTGCAAATGCTTGCTTTAGGGTTAGGCGACATCGCTGCGTTTCCATTTGTTCAGCCGCCTGATAACCGCAATATCAACGACGGTTTCCGTTTACTTGAAGAAATTCAAGCTATTGCGAAAGGCAAAGATAACCGGAAAACCAAGCAAAGCGGCAAAATGCAGCTTACTCCGTTAGGTCGTCAAGTAGCACGTTTGCCTATCGACCCTCGCTATGCACGCATGGTGATTGAAGCCGAACGCACTAATGCGCTAAGCGAAGTCATGGTGATTGCAGCGGGACTTTCAATTCAAGACCCGCGCGAGCGCCCTCAGGAAAAACGCCAACAAGCAGACGAGAAGCACAGCGAATACCACGATAGAGATTCTGACTTTATCAGTCTTTACAACTTATGGGTGGCGTTTAGAGAGCAACAAAACGCACTCAGTCAAAACCAATTGCGCAAATGGTGTAAGCAAAATTTCATCAACTATTTACGTATGCGTGAGTGGCAGGACATTGTTAGCCAGCTCAAAAAATCTATTGCTGAGCTGGGCTTTGGCATCTCAAAGCAAGAAGCCGACTATCAGGCTATTCACCAAGCCATCGCCAGCGGCTTGCTGTCTCACATGGGCTTTAAAGATAAAGAGCGCGAGTATATGGGCTCGCGTAATTCGCGCTTCCTTATTTTCCCTGGTTCAGGGCTATCAAAGTCTCAGCCCAAATGGGTAATGGCAGCTGAGCTTGTAGAAACCTCTAAGCTATTTGCTCGTATGGTGGCAAAAATAGACC
>NZ_JAFLMX010000312.1:0-1548 GCF_017849675.1 Alteromonas sp. AO-Serp | reverse complement strand
CAAGCAGGCGCAGTTGCAAGCCGAATCTCGTCAGACGACGAGAGTAAATAAAAGAAACCGTCTTAAAAACACGTTTTTTTCGCAAAAGCGTAGTGCGTTTCCCGCTAATTACTGATAGAAAATATAAGAGCAATAACTAGCACTTATAATAAAGCTATTAGTAACGGGAAGCGCAATGCACACAAACTCTGAACCTTCTTCAGAAACTCTACAACGAAAGCCAACACGTAAAAACAGTATAATTCTATTTGCCTTTATCGCTTCAGTACTATGTGGCTTGGGATTGTGGGCCATTGATCAGCCCAGCGAGATCATTTTTACCGCAGCAATTACGCTATTTGTCGCTGTGCTCTGGGTGACTGAAGCGCTCCCCATTCCCGCTACCTCACTTTTACCCTTCGCGCTATTCCCGCTATTTGGTGTGTTGTCTCACAGCGAAGCTGCCTCTGCTCTCGGAAGCCACGTTATCATTCTATTAATGGCTGCTTTCATGCTTTCAAAAGGGTTGGAGCGTGCTAACTTACACAAGCGTTTCGCCATTTACATGTTGCGTATAACGGGCAGCGGCAGCCCGCTCAAACTGGTGCTGGGCTTCATGTTAACAACCGCAGTACTCAGTATGTGGATTAGTAATACGGCAACAATCCTAATGATGTTGCCAATGGCTATCGCTATTATCAACGCAGTAGACAATCCGCGATTTGGCGTGGCGCTTATACTTGGTATTGCTTATTCAGCAAGCTTAGGTGGGGTAGGGACACCGATTGGGACGCCACCAAATATTATCTTTATGAGCGTGTATGAAGAAACCCAAGGTATTGAATACAGCTTTATAGACTGGATGAAAACTGGTGTACCCATCGTGATTTTAGGCGTACCGATTATGGCTTTATGGTTAGCGCGCGGTATTAAACAAGTGGGGAACATCGATTTACCTGTCCCAGGCACATGGACAAAAGCCGAGAAGCGTGTTCTTGCTATTTTTGGCACTGTCGCTTTAGCTTGGATTTTCAGACCTTTTTGGACTGCTTGGATAGGCATAAGCACAATAAGTGACAGTACTATTGCCGTAGCGGGTGTTGCGGCTATGTTCTTTACAAACAGCGGAAACGATAATGGTGAAGTAGACGAAAAAGGAAACAACGACAAACTGCTTGATTGGAAAACCGCAAACGATATTCCGTGGGGCATGTTGTTATTGTTTGCTGGCGGTATTTGTATTGCCAAAGCATTTATGTCATCGGGCTTAAGTGTTCTTATGGGAACATGGTTAACGGGACTTTCTACGCTTCCTGTTCTTCTGTTGGTACTTGGAATTTGCTTGTTCGTTACCTTCTTGACGGAAATTACCTCTAACACGGCAACATCTACACTACTAATGCCAATTCTAGCAGCCGCGGGTATGGCTGTGGGCGTAGATCCTAAGTTGTTGATGATCCCCGCGGCAATTAGCGCAAGTTGCGCTTTTATGCTGCCAGTAGCTACAGCGCCTAACGCCATTGCATACTCAACGGAAAAGTTCGACATAAAAACTATGGCCAGAGAGGG
>NZ_JAFLMX010000060.1:0-2977 GCF_017849675.1 Alteromonas sp. AO-Serp | reverse complement strand
GGTAAACCGCGTATTGTTCCAATACTTTGCGGGCTTCAGTAAGCTACTTATCGACGGCGCTGACTTTGTAGCGGTTGATAAAGTAATGGAAAAAATCTTCGGCTGGCCTATGGGCCCTGCCTACCTAATGGACGTTGTAGGTATCGACACGGGCGATCACGCAGCAGACGTAATGGCTGCAGGTATTCCAGAGCGTATGGCTCGCCTAGACAACGACCCTGTGACTCTTTTCTACAAAGAACAGCGTTTAGGTCAGAAGAACGGTAAAGGTTTCTACAACTACGGTGTTGATAAGCGCGGCAAGCCGTCTAAAACACCTGCTGAAGAAGCATATGCACTAATGGCGCCACACGTAGCTGAGAAGACAGACTTTGAAGCTGACGACATTATTGCACGCCTTATGATCCCTATGGCAAACGAAGCAATTCGCTGCCTGGAAGAAGGCATTGTAGATAGCGCTGCTGAAGCAGATATGGCGCTACTTTACGGCTTAGGTTTCCCTCCATTCCGCGGTGGTATTTTCCGTTGGATTGAAACCATTGGCTTGGCGAACTTTGTTGCTATGGCAGACAAGTACGCTGAACTTGGTCCTATTTATCAGATCTCAGACGGCGTTCGTGAAATGGCCGCTTCTGGTAAATCCTATTTCGCATAAGACCCAGAGGAAAAACTAATGAAAGAAGTGGTCGTAATCGATTGCGTACGTACCCCTATGGGTCGTTCAAAAAACGGTGTTTTCAGAAACGTGCGTGCAGAAGACTTATCTGCTGCGCTAATGACCGCGCTACTAGAGCGTAACCCTGGCGTAAACCCAGCGGAAATTGAAGACATCATTTGGGGCTGTGTTCAGCAAACTAAAGAACAAGGCTTCAACGTTGCACGTAACGCGCAACTACTAACACAAATTCCACGCTCAACTGGCGCGGTAACGGTAAACCGTTTATGTGGTTCATCAATGCAAGCCCTTCACGATGCAACAAGCGGCATCATGAGCGGCCGTGGTGACATTTACATGATTGGTGGTGTTGAGCACATGGGTCACGTACCGATGAACTACAACATCGACTTCCACCCTGGTCTTGCTAAGTACACGGCGAAGGCGTCGGGCATGATGGGTATGACAGCCGAGCTACTTGGCCGTCAAAACGGTATTACTCGTGAGCAACAAGACGCCTTCGGTGCGCGTTCGCACCAGCTAGCGCACAAAGCACACCTTGAAGGCCGCTGGGCTAACGAGATTGTGCCTGTTGAAGGTCACGATGCAAACGGCGTATTAAAGCTCATTGACTACGATGAAGTAGTACGCCCAGAAAGCACGGCTGAAAGCATGGCCGCACTTCGCCCAGTGTTCGACCCAGTAAACGGTACTGTTACTGCGGGTACATCTTCTGCGCTGTCTGACGGTGCATCAGGTATGCTACTTATGTCAGCAGACCGTGCGAAAGAGCTTGGCCTAACGCCTCGTGCGAAAATTCGCGCAATGGCTGTGGCGGGTTGTGATGCGGCAATTATGGGTTACGGCCCAGTGCCAGCAACACAAAAAGCCCTCAAGCGCGCTGGCCTTACTATGGACGATATTGAACTTGCTGAGTTTAACGAAGCGTTCGCAGCACAGGCGCTATCGTGCATTAAGCAACTAGGTTGGATGGACCACCTAGATACTAAGATTAACCTTAACGGTGGTGCGATTGCACTTGGTCACCCACTAGGTTGTTCTGGTTCACGTATCTCGGGTACGCTTATCAACCTAATGGAATCACAAGACGTAAGCCTAGGCTTAGCGACTATGTGTATTGGTTTAGGCCAAGGTATTGCTACCGTATTTGAGCGTGTATAAGCGTTTAAATAAGCGCTTTTAAAGCTAAATATTGAAAAGGGCCTTCGGGCCCTTTTTTGTTGATTCTAATTACTTTTCAGATTACTTCAAAATACGAGATAAAGGACTTATCACCCCCTGCGCACCTTGCTGAAGCACGTGAGTATAAATTTGCGTGGTCTTTACGTCTGAATGACCTAACTGTGTTTGCACCGTTCTAATATCAGCGCCCGATTGCAGCAAATGCGTTGCAAAAGAGTGGCGCAGCGTATGAGGCGTAACTTTCTTTTTAATGTCACAAGTTTTTGCCGTGTTCCGTATTGCTTTTTGTATACTCGATTCATCAATATGATGTCGTCGCACTCTTTTGCTTTCAGGATCGACAGATAATCGAGAAGAAGGAAATAAATAATGCCAGCCTAACTCTCTGGGCGCGTTTTTGTATTTCAAACGTAATCGGTGAGGTAGATAAACGCCTGCGTATTTTGGATTTTCTAAATCAGCCGCCAAGAAGTTTTCTACCATAGCGATTTGCCGTGTAAGACCCGGTTTTAATTCCGCAGCCAACGTTACAATGCGATGTTTACCGCCTTTCCCATCCCAAATGCGAATAGCGTTGTAGTCAAAATCAATGTCTTTAACTCGTAGCCTAACCGCTTCCATTAGCCGCAAACCTCTTCCGTACAATAAAGATATTGGTAACTTTAGGTTGGCAGGAATTTGCTCAAAAAGAGAAACGACCTCTTCCTGCGTTAATACAACTGGAAGCTTGGCTTGCCTACGACTTGAAACAAAGTTGAGTTCGCATGAAAGTGGGCGCTCTAATATATCGCGATATAAGAACGCCAATGCATTTAACGCACTCGCCTGAGTGGCCGGCGCCACATTTTTAGCGTTAACTAGGTGAGACAGAAACACTTCAACTTCTTTGTCTCCCATTTCAGATGGGTGCCTATTATTGTTAAAGCGGATAAAGCTAATTATCCATTTACTATAGAGTTCAATCGAACGCTTCGCATAGCGACGGTTGTGCATATGCTCTATCACCATTTGCATGAACATTGATTTCATTTTTTTGATTTTTATTACTGTAAATAAATACAGAATTACGGTTTTTGACTCGACCGTAAAATAAAAAGGAAAGATTCCGTACTTAAGTAC
>NZ_JAFLMX010000115.1:0-35730 GCF_017849675.1 Alteromonas sp. AO-Serp | reverse complement strand
TTGCGAATCTATGCGCCAAAAACAATATAATCAATGTAGGCCCACCAGCATCTGCAATAGAAGCGATGGCGACTAAGTCTGCCGCCAAACACATTATGGAAAAAGCAGGTGTTCCTTTGGTTCCAGGCTATCACGGCGACGATCAAAGTGAAGCGGTATTGAAAGGCGCTGCCGATGATATGGGCTACCCAGTCCTATTAAAAGCCGCTGCTGGCGGTGGCGGTAAAGGCATGCGCCAAGTTTGGAGTGAAAAAGAGTTCTCTCAAGCATTAAACGCAGCCAAACGTGAATCTATGGCGAGCTTTGGTGACGACCACATGCTGGTTGAAAAGTACCTGACGCGCCCTCGTCATGTTGAAATTCAAGTTTTCTGTGACACCCATGGCAACGGCATATACCTTTTTGAACGTGATTGTTCAGTTCAACGCCGACACCAAAAGATTATTGAAGAAGCCCCTGCCCCCAATATGTCTCAGTCAGTGAGAGAAAAAATGGGTGAAGCGGCGATACTCGCGGCGAAAGCCATTAACTACGTAGGTGCGGGAACGGTTGAGTTTTTACTTGATGAAGACGATTCATTTTACTTCATGGAAATGAATACACGCTTGCAAGTAGAGCATCCTGTGACAGAAATGATCACCCGTGAGGACTTGGTTCACTGGCAATTAACTATTGCCGAAGGAAAGCCCCTTCCCAAACAACAAAATGAACTCACCTTAACAGGACACGCATTCGAAGCGCGCATTTATGCTGAAGATCCAAACAACGAGTTTTTGCCTTCTACCGGCACGCTGTGCCTTTTACGTACGCCAAAAGAAAACGACGTAGTTCGCGTTGATACAGGTGTTGTTGAAGGTGATGAGGTAAGCGTTTTTTACGACCCTATGATTGCCAAGCTTGTGGTTTGGGGAGAGAACCGTGAAATAGCGCTCAAGCGCTTAATTAGTGCACTGGGTGACTACTACATCGACGGTGTAAGCACAAACATCGACTTCTTAAAGAGTGTCGCTACTCACCCTGCGTTCGTTGCCGCTGAGCTTACAACTAAGTTTGTGGAGAAACACCATGATTCGTTGTTTAGCGCGACAAGTAATGATGCAGCTAGCGATGACACCCAAGTAAACATTCCTGTGATGGCATTGCTTTCACTTTTAAATAGAAAAGTTTCTAGAAGCGATAAAACCCCATCTGTGTGGTCAACCGCCGGTGCGTGGCGCGCTAATGCAAATCATACAGAAACTCTCACCTTGCTTTGCAACCAAGAAGAAGTGCATGTTGGGGTCAAACACCAGCGTCACGGAACTGAAGATGCTTGGGAGCTATCTGTTGGAGACAATTCCTATAACGTTAAAGGCAAGCTGGTAGATAGTGCTTTGCATGCAACAATTAATGGGTACAAATCAACATTTACGTATTCAGATAATGATGGCGTGTTTACACTCTTCAACAAAGACACCCATGCTAAGTTCAGCCTAATCTCAGCATCTCTTGGTGATGATAACGATGATAATGGCGACGCTAATTTCAGTGCCCCGATGAACGGAACCATAGTGGCGCATTTGGTCGAAAAGGGTGTGTTGGTCAAAAAAGGCGAGCCTATACTAGTTATGGAAGCGATGAAAATGGAGCACAGCATCATTGCCCCGCACGATGGTGCAGTGGAAGAGTTCTTTTTCAATCCCGGTGAACTAGTTGACGGTGGCGCAACACTGTTGGCGTTCTCCACTAAAGAAGCTGCCGAGGTTTGATGTGATGTTTCCTAAAGAAGTGAGTATTGTTGAAGTAGGTCCTCGAGATGGCCTTCAGAATGAAAAGCAGGCCTTAAGCGCCGAACAAAAGATTGAACTTATTCAACTTCTTTCTAAAACTGGCCTTAACCGTATCGAAGCAGGAAGCTTTGTATCGCCCAAATGGGTGCCCCAAATGGCGAACTCGGATGCGGTTTTTAAGGCGCTTAGCCCCGAAGACAAGATTCATTATTCTGCATTGACACCCAACCTTAAAGGCTTGGAAGCAGCCATTGAAGCGGGTGCGAAAGAGGTTGCAGTATTCGGTGCTGCCTCTGAGTCCTTTTCACTAAAGAACATTAACTGCTCTATAAGCGAGAGCTTAAAGCGTTTCGAGGCTGTGTTTGACCTGGCAAGCGAAAACAAAATCAAAGTGAGGGGCTACGTTTCGTGCGTAATGGGGTGTCCTTATGAAGGTAAAATTTCACCTAGTGCCGTTACACAGGTGAGTAAGGAACTTATTGACATGGGGTGTTACGAAGTATCCCTTGGCGATACTATCGGCGTAGGTACACCAATGTCTACAAAACTGCTATTAGATGACGTCTTAAATGAGGTTGATGTCAGCAAAGTTGCCGCCCATTTCCATGATACTTATGGACAAGCGCTAGTGAATTTATACACTGCCCTTGGATATGGCATCTCTTCCATTGATTCAGCTGTTGCAGGACTTGGAGGCTGCCCGTATGCCAAAGGTGCAAGTGGGAATGTTGCAACTGAAGACGTCCTATATATGTTAAACGGTATGGGTATATCAACAGGTATAGACATGACGAAGTTGTTAAAAGCGTCTTCTTACATTTCAGAACTTTTAGGCCGCTCTCCCGTGTCGAAAGCAGCTAATGCGCTTCTAGCGAAATAAAAAACTGATGGGGGATGCGGTAATACGCTCCCTCTAAGAAAGACACCCACCCTAATTGTGAAGTTTCACTTGAAATCACCGTTTATGTAATGGGTGTCTTTATAAGTTTGTAGGCACAAACTCAAAAATACATTCTTTCACGCTCAGCAAGTTAGCTTTGCAATGGATGTCTCTCCAAATATTCATTACTTTTCATCGAAAAGTCTTACGTTGGGTGTCTCTTCTAAAACAAAACAAGTCCATCGGTCAGGTCACAACTGAATATTCACAATGCTAAGGTCACACAATGACTAATTACCTTGCATTTATCTAACATGGCGCAAAGCAGAAAATCCCTCATTAGTTTAAAAGATACACCCTACTATCATTGTATATCTCGCTGCGTGCGCCGTAGCTACTTATGCGGGTACGACCGAAACAATAGAATTAGTTACGAGCATCGAAAATCGTGGGTAGAACAACGGCTGTTATTTTTGAGCCGGGTATTCGCGATAGATATTTGTGCATACGCTGTTATGAGCAACCATGTCCATATCGTTTTATGCGTGAATAAAGAGGCAGCGCTCTCATGGTCATTACAAACTGTGTTACATCAATGGCATAAAATGCACAAAGGAACAGTACTCACTCAAAAGTTTATGAAGGGCGAAATCTTGAGCGAAAGTGAGTATGAGACAGTTAAAAGTACTGCTGATGTGTATAGAAAAAGGCTCTACGACATAAGCTGGTTTATGAGAAATTTAAACGAGTATATTGCGAGAAAAGCAAACGAAGAGGACGATTGTACTGGCAGATTTTGGGAAGGTCGCTTCCGTTCACAAGCATTGCTAACAGAAAAAGCCCTACTGTCATGTATGGCATATGTTGACTTAAACCCTATACGCGCAAAGGTCGCAACGGGCTTACAAGACTCATATCACACAAGCATTAATAAAAGATTGAACACGAGTATTTCACAAAACAAGACAATAAAAGGGTTAATGCCATTAAAGAGCCACCAACGATGTAGAAACACTCGCGGCTTAGATTTAACATTGAATGACTATTGCGATCTTCTTAACCAGTCAATCGAACTGTTGCGCGACACCGATTCGACGGCCGCTCAAACGAGACCCATTCAACATGTAAAACCTCTTGGTGTATGCCAACATCATTGGCATCACATTATCAGTGATTTCGAAAACGTGTTTTCAGTCGCGGCAGGAGATTGTTCATCTCTGCGGAAGTTCCAAGCTAATACTAAAAGAAAACGAATGGCCAAAATATCTTCGGCAGCGATATGCTTTGATTAAACCATTTTACTTCTCGTCAGGTAAGATAACAGTAGTGATAATTGCCAGTAACAGCATACCAGCCATAATATAAACTACTGAAAAGGTTAAAACAGGGGTTAATGCAGCGTAAAGTGCACCGAATGCTAATAAAATCATACCTATAGCCGTGTTTGAGAAGCCTACCAGCTCTGTTCTTTCATGGCCTTCTTTAACATCTAAACTATATGTCTTCCGTCCGGTTCTTACGCCAGCATGGGATACCGATAACAAGAAAAACAACAGTGCAGAGGTTACAATCGTCGTCGTTTGCAATGTAAGCAAACCAATGCATGAAATTATTGCGAGTAACCCTGAAATTTGAAGTGTTAACTTTGCGCTTTTGTCTGCAATCTTTCCCCAAATTATTGATGATAAAAGAGCAGCAGTTGCTTCGGCTCCTATATAAATAGGAAGCAGCTCTTTTACATCTCCATTTTTTTCTATCATAAAATAAGGCGCAACCAAGGCTGAGTGAACGAAAAGCCCTCTTACCAAAATGAATTTGTAAACCGTGGCGTCGAAGTCAATACTAAACGCTTTTTCCTCTTTACTACCCACATCTACCGTCGTTTTAACAGGCCATACACATATAAGGGTCAAAACAAATGATAAAAGACTCCCGCACAAGACTATCAGCAGCACGTTCGAAGAAAGAGAGCCGTCGTAAATTGTCAAAGGTATAGCGATAACAAGGGTGACCATGCCTGAAACGGTAGATGCAATTCCGATTAGGTTACCCCGCTCTCCTTTCTTAGCTACGTCAGCCTCCATATCTTTCACGGTAAGAGAACAGGCAGAGCGACCCAGGCTCAAGAAGACAAGGGAAATAAGTATCAAGGTACCCGCCAAGCCCCCTGAAAATGAAATGACCGCGAGCAGCATACAGAAAACTGAAAGCGTTTGTGTGAGCATACCGACACGCCAAACCAAGTGCCGCTGAGTATGTTTTCGAAGATAAATGCTAATAAGTACTTGAGGCAGAAGCGCGCCCGACTCTCTAATTGGAACCAGCCAGCCTATCATCCAAACTGGTGCGCCAATGCTAATAAGAAGTGCGGTCAAGGTTGTTTTAGCAGAGATCAGAAGGTCGGCTAGTTTATTAAGCGAAAGGCCTGTAATAAGTAAATTTTTTTGTTTCATGGAAGGTAAGCATGCACCGCAATTCGATTGAACATATACGGTGCACTTATTCAGTCAGATCAGAAAGTTGTATGCCCTACCCAGCGTTTTCGGCGAGTATTTTGAGATTTTCTAGACCCATTTCGAAATCAGGACCAATCATGCTGTCCATCATCAAAGCAAAATATTTGTTTATTGGGTTATTATCTACCGAACCTTCATCTCTCCAGGTTACAAGAGAACCATTTTCTGTAGGCTCAATTTCTACGACGCCCGATGAACCCATGTCAAAATCGGGAAAATATAATCGGTACATCACACGTCTGTTATGCTCTAGTTGCGTAATCTCCATTTCTCCATTTCCCTCGGTTTCACTTAACCACTCGGAACGCATCCCAATAGCTCTATCAGGCCCTGAATAATCAAGTTTCATATCAGGATCACGCTTGAACCATACGCCCCATTTCTTCCACTCTTTCAAATCAACGACATAGGGATATATTTCTGATGGCTGAGCATCAATATTAATTGTTCTTTCAACGCTGTAATCTTTAGGAATAAAAAAGCTTGTTGCGACAAATAATACTATAACAACACCTACGACCATTAAGAGTTTTTTTAACGCTCCCATCTGAGACTCCATAAAAGAATTGACCCTTCAAATATAACATTTAATTAACATTTGTCACTTAAAGATCTTTCTTGCTCATTTTACTGTTAGATAGACACCCATCCCGTCATGTTTAACGCAGTTGAAAGCAAATTTATACACAAAATAACTATTATGAGCCTTCTCTTTCGCGTTACCGAGAAAGGACACTCAGCAATAAAACCTTGTGATGCATGAAGTAACCACTTCGTTTATCGAGCAAAGTGTAGACTAACTTTCTACAGTTTAAAAATGGGTGTCTACACAGTGACTTGCTTTAATCGAGGGTCTTTTCTGGATGCGCATGATGAAATTGAATTGTGTGTCTCGCTAACTTTTTATCGTCAAATTTACTAAGTAACTAACTCATAGTAGCGATGGGTGTCATGCTAATACTTTAATCCAAGAATCCTATTCCAGCTTAAGAATAAGAGATAAGGGTGGGTGTCTTTGTAAGAGCAACGGTTGAATGCCATTGGATGAGATTAAGGGAATTAGGGTGGGTGTCTCTGTAAGGGCGAGAGCCCCCCAACCTACAATTTTTTAAAAACATTTACCATTTCATCACAAAGCATGAAAATCGCGCTGTCATTCTAAATTATCTTGTGTAATATGGATTTAGGTTATCAAGAAAGCCTGTTCAATCAGGCCTATCATGCATAGCGCAGTCAATCGCAACACTTCGTTTTCTTTTTATATTTCTATCGATACACAGTTGTCGCTTTATTACAGGAGTTTATAGGAAATGGCAGATCAAAGTTCTCGTTACATCAGTAACCTTACTCGCGATACATATGCGCTCATCCTCGCGGGTGGTAAAGGTTCTAGACTACACGAGCTCACTAATTGGCGAGCCAAACCGGCACTTTATTTCGGCGGTAAATTTAGAATTATCGATTTCCCGCTATCAAATTGTGTTAATTCAGGTATCCGTCGAATAGGCGTGGTTACCCAATACAAGTCGCATTCTCTTATTCGTCACTTGGTTCGCGGTTGGGGTCATTTCAAAAAAGAACTTGGCGAATCTGTAGAAATCCTACCCGCTTCTCAACGTTTCTCCGACAGTTGGTATGAAGGAACCGCAGACGCGGTCTTCCAAAACATAGATATCATTCGTGATGAGCTTCCAAAATATGTCATGATCCTTTCAGGCGACCACATATACCGTATGGACTACGGTGATATGTTGGCCAAGCACAAAGAATCTGGTGCAAAAATGACGGTTTCATGTATGTCAGTGCCCTTGGAAGAAGCCGCGGGTGCGTTTGGCGTTATGTCGGTTGATGAAAACTATCGTATTAACGGATTTGAAGAGAAGCCAGCTAACCCGACTCCACTTCCTAATGACCCAACGCGCTGCTTAGCATCTATGGGCAATTACGTGTTTGATACAGAGTTTTTATTCGAACAATTACGTGTTGATGCTGAAAATATGGGCTCGCAGCGAGACTTCGGTAAAGACATCATTCCATCAATCATCGCCGACCACCCTGTATACGCCTATCCTTTTGAGAAAAGTGGCGGAGACAACGCCTATTGGCGCGACGTAGGTACTATCGATTCATTTTGGGAAGCCAATATGGAAATGGTTGCTCCTGTACCTCAATTGAACCTCTACGATAGAAAATGGCCTATATGGACATACCAAGAGCAACTGCCACCAGCAAAGTTTGTTTGGGAAGACCACGACAGACGTGGTGAAGCGATTAACTCCGTAGTTTCTGGGGGCTGTATAATTTCAGGCTCTACACTTCGTTCATCTATTTGCTTTTCCAACGTACGCGTACATTCCTATGGCCTTATTGAAGACGCCGTAATTCTTCCTGATGTGGAAATTAAACGCCATTGCAAGCTGAAAAAGGTGATTATCGATCGAGGTTGTGTCATTCCTGAAGGTACTACAATTGGTTACGATCACGAGCAAGACAAGGCACGTGGATTCCGCGTATCTGAAAAAGGCGTGGTACTGGTGACGCGAGAAATGTTAGGTCAGCCCGTGGGTGGACTAAGCAAGCCTAGAAAGCACGACTAACTCATTTATCCTAATGTTATGGCGAGATTGATTTTGGCGTTAAAACGCTTAAATCAATCTCCGTAATATTTAATTCGCCTCATTACTCCACTGCGTTAAAGTACGCTCAATAAAGCTCGCTACCTGCTCAGGGTGTTCTAGTGGAAACATATGGCCACCATCGAGCACGCTATGCTCAATAGCATTATGCTTCAGAAGCCGCGAGTACATTTCTGGCTTACACACGTTACTTTTGCTTCCTGTCGCCAATACGGCCGGACACTTAAGCTTTCCTTTATATTTACCCAAATTGTGCGGAACATTGCGAAACAAATCAGCTTCTACTTCTGCACGAAATGTGAGCGAAATATTGTCCCCCTTCAAGGCGGTTACAGATTTTACATAATCGCGCACGCATCGTTTATCCATATCCCTAAACAATGCTTTGCTGTGAAAGTACGCCACCATATCGGTATTGCTTGGCCAACTGGTATTGCGTGTTTGCGCAAGTTTCGCTGGCGTAAGCTTGTTAATCAACGGCGTGTGTTTCGCGAATTTAAAAAAGTAACTTAACGGGCCGACAACAAGTGGCGGATCGAATAAAATGATGCCTCTGAACAGCTCTGGCGCTTCGCAAGCCGCCATGTAGGTAATTACAGCACCAAATGAATGCCCAATACCATACACGCCTCGCGGATCCTTGTTCTCTTTTTTTATATGCTTGATAAGTTCTTGAACTTGATTGCGCCAGTTACCATTCACTGGAAGCTGAGGATCGTGTCCGAAGCGCTCAACATGAAGACGGTGAAAGTGATCAGGTAACGCTGAAAACATCGCATTATAACTACCTGCCGGAAATCCATTTGCATGGGCAAAATGAAAACTCAACTCTGACGATGTCACCAATACACTCCTTTATACTCAAACAACAAAGGGGCTTTAAATCAGCCCCTTAGCATGAAAGTTCGATAATACTATAAGCCTCTGGCTTCTGCCATTTCCCAATCTTTTACAATCTTCGTGCTCGTCCACAAAAACACGGCAATAGAAAGCGCGTAAGGAACTACTAGGTAGATGAGTGCCTGTCTCAATGCCTCCGTCTCGCCTAAAGATGGCACCAATGCTTGGCTAATAATACCCGTCAGCGTTGGGCCACCGCCCAGAGCAATGATGTTCAATACAAAGAAGAACAACGCTGTCGACATGGCTCTTACGTTTATTGGAGCCAGTGTCTGTGCCATCGCAAAACTTGGGCCTAGGTATGAACCACTGGTGAATAACAACAGCGCCATGAGCCCTACTGATAACCACAAATCTTGCACCTGTAACGATGCATAAAATGCCGGCACACCAATAATAAGTGCGATAGCGGGCAATAACGCATAAGCTTTTTTATTGTGCTTACCCCATCTATCAGCAATATAGCCTCCTAGCCATACACCGAGCGCATAGGCGGTGCCATTGATAATGCCAAAAACGATTAGCAACTGTGTAATATCTAAACCCGCAAAGGCGCGAACGTAGTAATCAATTACCCATGTCGATATGGCATAGTTACCGAATGATCCAAAGGAAATACCCAGTGCCATTCCCCACCACGTCGGAATTTTCAATAGCATCTTGAGGGACGACTTTACACTCGGCTTATTCGCATCATCTGCGCTTGGTAAAGAGACCGTTCTGGCAGGTTCCTTGACCGTGAGCTTAAGCAAAATAGCCAGTAACACCCCTGGAATACCCACGCTGTACATTACCGTTCGCCAGTCGGCAGAACCGCCCTGTAAAAAGAACGCTGATGCAAAAAACGCAAGCATGACGCCAAAAGGAATACCTAAAGAGTATATTGCGAGCGCGCCCGCGCGTTTTTCTTTAGGGAATAAGTCAGAAATAATACTGTGGGACGGTGGACTACCACCCGCTTCACCAATGCCGACACCAATACGTGCTATGGCAAGCTGCATGTAATTGGCAGCTAACCCAGATGCAGCGGTAAATCCACTCCAAAGCGTTAGAGAGATCGCAATGATATTAACGCGGCTGTACCTGTCGGCAAGCCATGCAATTGGGATCCCCATCACGGTATAAAGTAGCGCAAAGTAGATGCCTTTAAGCCACCCAAGTTGGGCATCATCTAACCCCAAATCGGCTTTGATAAAAGGAGATAGAATCCCAATGATTTGCCTGTCTATAAAGTTAAAGGCATACACCAAGGTTAATATGAATAGAACGTAATTCCGGTAACTTCTAGATGCTCCTGCTTCTGCAGCGGGAATACCTTCAACGTGAGTATGGGCCATAACAGTCCTTTTGAGTGACAATAGCCCAGTCTATGCATTAGGCAAAAAAATAAACAACTAATTGTTACTTATTTGTTAACATAAAGAAAATTTCTAACTGAGGCTTTTCGTTCTATAGCGCTTAAGGTACGATGACAAACACTTAACTCATCAGACCAGACAAGCAAATATGACAGTAGATGAATTGCTCAATATTCCTCAATTATCTCAAACTTCGGAAAACACATGGAAAGTTGATGGACTAGTTATCCCTAAGACGTGGGGACAGGGACGAACTGCGTTTGGAGGAATTTCTGCCGGTATGCTTTACACCGCAGTAAAGCAGCAAGTCACTGATAACCGTGTGCTGCGCTCTTTTACCACCAACTTTGTCGGTCCCCTATCTCTTGAAGCGCCTTTTTCTATCGAAGTAACGCTACTTAGAACAGGGAAAAATGTCTCTCAGTTCACTGCTCATGCTATTCAAGACGGCAAAAGCTGTGTTTTTTCGCAAGCCTGTTTTGGTGTTGCGCGTCAGTCAGGTATTCAAGTTGAGAATACAGATACACACGACATGCCTCAGCCGAATAAAGCAAAGTTCATCCCGCAAATACCTAAAGTTACGCCTAAATTCTTACGCTATTTTGATTTGGCAATTGAAGATGGCGGCATTCCATTTACGCGCAGAAAAACCAGCCATTATCACGGCTTTATGCGCTTCAAGCAGCCCCCCGAAGCCATCACTGATGCACATATCATTACTATGATCGACGCATGGCCACCTACACTTTTACAAATGATGAAGCTTCCGGCACCAGCCAGTACAGTAAGTTGGAACTTGGAATTTATCCATCCTCACAAGCCGGTAAGCCCGACAGACTGGTTTGCTTATAAAGCTCACACAAGACAAGCTGCAGATGGTTATGGCCATACTGAAGCGACGATTTGGGATAAGGATAATGAAGTGATTGCCATCAGTAGGCAAACCGTAGCGATTTTCGACTGATCGCTACGGCATTTCGAAAAGCACGTTAAAAACGTTACGTTAATACAGCATAAACGCGTTAGGGTTAAACAGGGAAATTACCGAAATACACTGCAGGTTGGTTATATCTAGCGCGTCTTCTAAATCTTCGCGATTAAGCGACAATGCCTCATGCAATTCTGGCTTTAAGTTGTGATAACTCGGGTAGATCTCAGGGTTAACGTTATCGAGTGCCAACACATAGGAGAGTTGTAGAATCTTCTCATCTGTAGAAGCAGACTCCTCCTCTTCTTTGTGGATACTGGCAATTGGCGTATAAATAGAGCTTGGAATATCCCACTTTTCAATTAATCTTGCCGATAATTCCGCATACGTGAACCCTAGCACTCCAAATTGAAGTTCAGCAGGACTTACTCTGGTGTTGAATGCCTGACAACGGGTTGCCGACTCAGGCAAAACCGAAACGGTTACCAGCTCGCCTATGTTGTGAAGCAGCCCCGAAACAAAGAGTCGCTCAGGCTCACGAATATTGCGCATATCGGCAAAGTATTTTGCCAGGAGACCGCACGATACACTTTGCTCCCAAAACTTGTCGAGATCGATACGTTGACCGTCTACATCACTGAATGCTTGGCTTACGCCATAAGCCAGTGCCAAGTCGTAAGTGGAGCGAGTCCCCACTACCTGGATGGCTCTTGTGACGGTGTCTATTTTATTAGGAAAACGATAGAGCGCTGAGTTTGCTACTCTTAGCAATTGCGTTGCCAATGACGGATCGAAAGCAATAATATCGCCGATGTCGTCAATGCTTGAAGCTTCATCATCCATACAAGCTTTAAGTCGAGTTACCGAATCAGGTAAAACAAAGAGGTTTTCCGCTTTCGAAACTAATTCATCTAAATTCATTCGTGCACTCTCTTTCATGCCGCCTTTGTCAATATAGCGTTGAAGGCACCTCCATTCGCCTTGTGTCCATTAAGGTATAGGCACAAAAATGTAGTTGGTCAATAAGTATCAACTAGTAAAAAAGTATGATTTCTTTACTAATCATTAAGTTAACCTGAATCCTTCATAAGCCGTGATACCGCGGGGCTCATTTTCAATTTGAAAATCTTGCTTTACGCTGAACATCAACAATCCACGCAACGCCGCTGATACGCACTACACTCGTGTATTCAGCGCATCTCTGGAAGGCCTGTATTATAGCTTTTTGCCCCTTTTTACATACAAATAATTCTAATACACAGAAAAACTTAGGGTAATTACCTATAAGAATTAGATTTTCTAAGGAACACTTGCTTTTGTAATGACCAATTCAAATTTATGGTAGTATTTGCATACTATTCACTATGCCCTTGATGGCATAATTCTTAAAGCAAAAGTTGTAATCCATCCATGTTAAATGTCGTTGTTATCGGTTATGTGTGGCCTGAGCCAAATTCTTCGGCCGCGGGCCAAAATATGTTAGCTATTATTAAGCGTTGCTTATCTGCCGATTTCAATGTGACATTTCTGACCGCTGCCACCGATAGCGACCATAAAGAAGACCTTACAGCATTAGGCGTTGATGTGCATTCTGTGGCACTGAATTGCAGTTCTTTTAATAGCCAAATAGCGCATATAAAGCCTGACGTTGTTATATTCGACCGCTACATGACAGAAGAGCAATTTTCTTGGCGAGTAAAAGAAGCGTGCCCAGATGCACTTCGAGTTTTAAACACTGAAGATTTGCACAGCCTGCGTCAGGCTAGGCACGAAGCGGTAAAACAGGACAATGATGCTCGCCTTGCTCAGTTAAACAGCGAATTGGCGCAAAGAGAAGTTGCAGCAATACTAAGAAGCGACCTTACATTAGTAATTTCAAAACGAGAAATGGCGCTTTTGACGGAACATTACGGTGTACCTAGAGCGCAGCTCCAATACCACCCTCTTGTTGTAGGAAAAACGCCCCTCGTCACGCTTCCTTTTGAGGAAAGAGCGCACTTTGTTCATATTGGAAACTTTCGCCATGCGCCTAATTGGGACGCGGTCCTGCAACTTAAGCAAAGCATATGGCCTGAGATAAGAAAAGCGCTACCCAAAGCAGAATTGCACATATACGGCGCTTACCCGCCTAAAAAGGCCACCCAACTGCACAATGAAAAACAAGGCTTTTTGGTAAAAGGTTGGGCCGAAAATGTGGAGTCTATAATGTTGAGTGCAAAGGCGCTGATCGCTCCTTTACGATTTGGCGCAGGCATTAAAGGCAAACTAATTGATGCGATGCGCTGCGCTACTCCTAGTATCACCACGTGGATAGGCGCAGAAGGTATCACCTCAACCGGTTCAATCACTGCTAATAGCAATATACAGGAAATCGATGATCCAAAGCAGCTAGCGCAATGGCCTGGTGCGCTTTGTAGCGCGAATACAACTGACGCAGCGGTTATTCAAGACTACGTCAGACAAGCTGTGGCACTTCACAATGATAAGTCTACGTGGGATAGCGCTAGTAACTTAACGGCGACAATACTTAGCTCATTTGAAAGCGAACAGCCAGAAGTGCCGTTAATTGAAAGAATCATTGGTTTAAAACAGTCGCTTAACACGCATAGAAACGGTTTATTTATGCAAAGCTTGTTGTGGCATCAAACACTGACAGCGAGCAAGTACATGAGCCAGTGGATTGAAGCAAAAAACAAATAACGGCAACCACTAGTTTAGCGGCTAGATGCCCTTTAATTTAGCTATTACAGATTTAATCCCGTTTCCACGGGACTGACTTAAGTAGCGTTCCAGCTGACAGCGAGACAAATATCTCTCAAAGTCGAATTCACTGCGCTGCTGCGGGGTTAACTCGTTTGCTTTTTCTAACAATACTGCAAGCACGCCGCGAATCACTTTGCTAGGCGAGTAAGCCATCAAACTGCCTTGTTCGTCAGAAGTGGCGAGCCATACCGGACTTTCACACCCTTCTACTTCTGTTTCAGCCGAACGTTTTTCCGCTGGAAGCGGGACAAGCGATTTACCCGCAAGCATCAGTGTACGAGTAAAATCGTCCCATCCTTTCGCGTTAGCCAAAGATGAAGCCAGAGGAAGCAAAGTTTCGAGAGAACTCATGATCTCTATACCTTGCTTAATTTCCGCTAAGCTCTGAGGCTAAGTCATCTGCAGTCATAACTAGGTTTTCAACATCACTCGTGGTGGGGAACATTACTAGCTCAACGCCATTCTTATCAAGGCCTGGCAACCAAGTTTGCATAAACTCATCGAGCGTAATATTCACGCATTGGCCTTCAATTTCGTTTATATCTACAAACTTTTGAGCTAAATCGTGATGCGGGAATACTGGTAGCTGAACGCTTTCACCACCTTCAAACATCACAAAACCTTCACTACCTTGCACCATCCAAATTTCATTTGCTTTTGCAATATAGCTTACTACAAGCTCTTGTCGGTCTTCTGCACTTAGCTTCATCGCTTGCTCGATAACCGCATCACTCAATTTGTCTGCAACTGTTTCTGGAAACACGTTATTTCACCTATCTCAAATTTTGCGGCAAGTATACCTGCCCCAGTAATAGGCGCAATGCAATAAGCGTTAAAAAAGCCCCCTCGGCTAACACACTTACAAAGACACCCATCCATAGCTCTTCTTCATCATCAAAAACATTATTAAGAAGACACCCAAGTTTACCCCTGAAATTACGGGAATCACTCCCGGTTGTAACTCGATCAGCCATTACATTATTAACATTGACATTTTTCGCCCGTTACGAAGACACCCATGATAAAGTTAGAGCAAATCATTCAACGCTGTGAAAGCTTAAACGCAAAGACCTTTACCTCATGCGCAATCTATTTACTGCTCTTAAGCAAGACACCCATGCCAACCACGCTATCTTGGAAAATACCTTTCCCTTCTCGATGTACCACAAAGATAGTGAGTTTAACCATGAGGCCTATCTTGCCATCCTTAATATCATGAGGGTGTTTCACCAAACAACAGCAGCAACCGTAAAACAGGCTGCACTCCGGACCCCTTCCCTTAGCCGCATTGCCTCAATGCTCAATAGCGAAGTTGTTCTACTAGCGCTTAACAATGACACCCACGCGTTGTCGTCCGCAACACTGTCTGCTCAACAACGTTACAATGACACCCATGCCAAGCTCGAACCTACTACAAGAATAAAAAACAAAGATGAGCCAGTCTTAAACGCCCAGGCTATCGCACAGTTAACTCCTTGCTCCAATTCAACCACCAGCTATGCCATCGCAGCCATCTATGTATGGTTGGGCTCATCAATGGGCGCCAACATTATTGTTAGGCGGTTAGAAGCCATGACGTTAGATATTCCTACCGAGTATTATCAAGCGATGGCAGGATGTGCCAAAGCATGGGTGTCTTTCAAACAAGAAGTAGAAATACTCTTACCCGAGCTCGGCCTAGATAATGAAAGCTTTGTTAAGAACGCGGTGCAAGACGCAAATGCTTGGTTTGAGTTTTTGATTTCACTCGGTAAGCGCACGGCACCAAATGCCACTCCCTACCATGAGGCAAGCGTGTGATTAATGGATGACTAAATTTATGCTAATGACGAGCTTTTATACACAGCGATTTCACCATTAGCTATAAATAAACTTAATCTAGCCAATCGACTGAATGCATTAATATAGTGGCAAAACGTCGTTAAGCGGCCGTGCAGTTTCTGGTAAACTCTAGCCAAATTCGAAGCAACCACTAAAAAAGCATGAAAGTAATCTCATTTAATATAAACGGTATTCGCGCTCGTCTACATCAACTTCAGGCGGTTATCGACGCACACCAACCCGATATTATTGGCTTACAGGAAATTAAAGTTCACAACGAACAGTTTCCGGTAGAAGCCGTTGAGGCCATGGGCTATCACGTTTATTTCCACGGACAAAAGAGCCATTACGGCGTTGCTTTTTTGGCGAAGAAAGAGCCGCTTTCTGTGTCGATGGGTTTCCCAACAGATGACGAAGACGCCCAACGTCGCATGATTATTTTAAAAACCACCGATGATGCTGGCGAGCCCGTTACCGTTCTAAATGGTTACTTCCCTCAGGGCGAAAACGAAAAGCATGAAACCAAGTACCCAGCTAAGCGTAAGTTCTACAAAGACTTAATGACTTATTTAGATGATAACCACACACCAGATGACAATGTAATTGTTATGGGCGATGTCAACATCTCTCATACAGACTTGGACATTGGCATTGGTGAAGACAACCGCAAACGTTGGCTGAAAACTGGAAAATGCAGCTTCTTGCCGGAAGAGCGTGAGTGGTTGAACACAGTAATTGACTGGGGCTTTGAAGATAGTTTTCGAACACTCAACCCAGAGACAAATGACAAGTTTTCATGGTTCGATTACCGCTCAAAAGGATTCAACGATAATCGTGGCCTTCGCATAGATTTGATTTTGGCAACAAAACCGCTTCATGCAAAACTACATGACGCCGGTATTGATTATGAGTTGAGAGGCATCGAAAAGCCGTCTGATCATGCGCCTATTTGGGCTGAGTATAAAGGGTAAACAGTACTAAATACTGCTCCCCGCCATTAACTAAGGAGTAAAAGTGAGTTCACTACAACTGCTAGCATTGCTGATTTACGGTGTATTATTACTCGGTGCGGTCAGGCATGTGGACTTTACTCATTTTGCGAGTAACAAGCAGCAGCAACACCTTATTTTTGGTACTGCTGCTTCGCTTTTCGTTCTCTGGTTGTTTAAAGCAGGCATCTTCGAGGGCCTAGATGTTCATTTTCTAGGCCTTTCAGTTTTGACATTAATGCTCGGCTTTAGAAACGCTATTATTGCATCGTTTATCGCGCTTTTAGGCGCAAACGCAGTCGGCTACGGAAGTTGGGAAAACTTTGGCGTTAACGGGCTACTCGGCACCGTTGTACCTATTGGCATAACCTATCTATTTTATATGCTTTCTTTTCACCGTATCCCTCGACAACTTTTCGTGTACATTTTTGTTTGTGCCTTTTTCCCTGCCGCTCTTTCTATTGCATTAAAGACGCTAACGCTCGGCGCATTTTATTACATTGAAGGTACATATACTTGGGACATCATTTTTGACAACTACGTTTTGCTTATACCACTTTTGGTCTTTCCTGAAGCTCTGTTAAACGGTATGGCGATAACGCTTTTAGTGATCTACCAGCCAACGTGGGTTTATACCTTTCACGACAAGTTTTACCTCGATAATTAAGTTCTCTTCAACACAGTTACTGTAACTCGTGTAACTCTTCAACTAATGTTTAATAAGCTTTTCCTAATTTCAATCTATTATTAAAGAGTATGGTTGAGTGGTAAAGGCCGAATGTATATACAAACATTTTCGTTGGAGTGTAACGACGCACCTAGTATGGCGTCCGAAATAGATAGGTTATTTAGTGAAAATACACCTTCACTCGTTATTGGTTACGGCAATGCAGACTTACCTTTTAACGAGCTTCAACATGGCCTTAGCGCGTTTACCGCGCCTTATTTCATTTCCAGCTCTTGTTTAGGAGCGCTACTTTGCGACGGCAGTACCGTTGACGCGGGGTGCCAGTTAGCGCTTTTTTGTGTGAATGACGATGGTGGAGCCTACGGCGTTGGAAGTGCAGACGCCTCCTGCTACAGCGCCTTTGAAGCTGGCGCCATCGCGTTACAAAATGCGCTAAACAATGCGGGAAGACCTTATGAAAGCCCAGCGTTAATTTGGTGTGCGTTGCCGCCAGGAGAAGAAGAAAGAATACTTGAAGGTTTCGCCAGCATTGTAGGGACTCAAGTTCCTATTTTTGGTGGTTCAATGGCAGACAACACGGTTTCAGGCGACTGGACAACCGTTACAAAAGATGCGTGCGGACCACACACTGTGGTAGTTGCAGTTATGTATCCCTCTACTCCATTAGGGGTGAGTTATAGCTCAGGATACAAGCCAACCGATACCCTATTTAAAGCAACGAAAGCGAAAGGACGCCAACTACAACAGCTTAACAATAGCGGTGCAAGCACCGTTTATAACAAAGCGACCAATAACCTTATCGCTCAACAGCTATACGGCGGTCAAATTTTAGGACTAACATCGTCAGCACCGCTAGGCAGACCAGTAGAATTAGACAACGGTGCAGTGAATTACCTTCTGTGCCACCCCGATTCGGTCGATGAAAGTGGTGCACTACATGTTTTTTCAGAAGTAGAAGAAGGTGAAGAGTTGGTGTTGATGGAAGGTAGCATTTCTAGCCTTACGTCTCGTGCAGAGCGTGTGATAAACAATGCGGTTATGTTGCTGCCCGAAAACAGAAAGCCTGTTGGCGTACTAATGATTTACTGCGCAGGATGTCGCTTGATGGTTGGAGACGAAATTAATTTCATGCTGAATTCGCTGCAAGAAAAATTTCCAGCATTACCTATTTGCGGCCCGTTTACTTTTGGCGAGCAAGGGCGCTTTTTAGATGGCAAGAACAGACACGGCAACCTTATGATATCAGCGGTAGTGTTCTCTCAATGAATAAAGATTACGAAAATGTTTTAGAAGATCTAGCGCTTGTTTACCGCCTTAAACAGCAGGCTGAGGCACATAAGAAAGAAAGCGATGCTTTGCTAGAAGGCACTCGCGTATTACTTACCGCAGAGGACGAACAAGACCTTTATAAAAAAATGTTTAGTGTGTTCAAAGGACTGTATAATTATCAAGTTTGCTTTGTTCTTGAGAATGAAAGCGCTGGCAAAATGAGGTGCATTAACAGCACCCATCCACCGCTACTTAACACCGTATGGCAAATCGATGACACACTCTCCCGTGCGGTTAAAAGTGAGCCTATAGCATTATTCAACATTAAGCAGCAAGCGACGTGGCAACGCCACCTATCTTTGTTCGACACGCCCGTCACCTCTGTACTTTATTGTCCATTTAAAGTACATCAGCAACACGCAGTTATTGTGTTTTGCCATCAAGCACTGGGTTATTACACCCAAGAATTTGTGGATATGGCTAACAGATACCGTACCTTTACCGAGCAAATGGCCATGGGGATGCAGGCTAAGTTAATGGCGCTTGAAACGGTGAGGTTGAAAGAAGAAAAAGCCATTGTAGAAAAAAGCCTTATCGATTCAGAAAAAATGGCATCGCTAGGTTTACTTGCCGCTGGTGTTGCCCATGAAATTAATAACCCTGTTGCTTTCATTAATAGCAACATTCACTTTTTACGGAACGTGCTGCCTGCGCTATCGCAAATGCAAGACATCGTCTTACAATTGGCGGCTAGCGCAACCGACGATGAGAGGCTGAAGGTAGCTAAAGCTGCGAAACAATGGAAGGTTGAAAATAAGATTGATTCATTAAGCGACGAAATTGCAGATATTTGCAGCGAATCAGAGGAAGGCCTAAATAGAGTTACGGACATTATCACCAGTCTTCGCTCTTTTTCCCACGATGCAGATATTCCCGATGATGAAACCGTAAACGTGAACGACTGCATAGCTCATGCCTTGCGATTAGTAAACAGTGAATTGAAGCACCGCATAAAGATTCAACAGCGCCTAAGCGATGTGCCTTTAATTAAGGGAAAAACAGGAAAATTAAACCAAGTATTAGTCAATTTATTCGTAAATGCTGCGCAAGCGATGGAAGATGGGGATAAATTAACTATTTCTTCGTTTGAAGAAAAAGATCACACCGTCATAACGGTAAAAGATACGGGTTGCGGTATAGAAAAGCATGCCCTCCAAAAGCTCTTTGAACCGTTTTACACCACCAAACCAACCGGCAAAGGCACTGGATTAGGACTTTATATCTCTTTCTCCATCGTTGAAGCGATGGGGGGAACCATTAGCGTAGAAAGTGAAGTAAACGTGGGCACCACATTTACCCTATCTTTTCCAACAAAGTTGGAAGATAAAAAAACCGCACAAGCGTGCGGTTTAGATACGTTTGACAGCAACTCCTAGTCGCTTATATCAAGCAATTACTCACTACTTTTTGAACAAAATGTCCATAACGTCAGCCAGCTCGCCTTTGCCTTCACGAATTTCTTCTTCCGACAAACCCGCAATTTCATGAGGGAAAACTAGCCATTCATCACTTTCGTTAACGTAATAATCTGGCACGATGTCTGTTGTGTTGTTTTGCGGCTTGTACCACGGACATGCAATGCGAATATCTTTAGGCATGTTCAAACGCATTAGTTTATTAATTTGCTTAATAAGTGCATCTACGCTGCGGCCTGAATCGAAAACATCATCAACAATCAACAACTTGTCATCAGCATTCGCGTTTTCTACCAAGTAGTGTAATCCGTGCACACGGATCTCTTTCGATTGTTTGTTTATTCCGTAGTAAGACGATGTACGTACTGCGATATGGTCGGTTGACGTATTCTTAAATTCAAAGAATTCTTGAACCGCGATACCAATGGGAGCACCACCACGCCAGATACCAATAATAAAGTCAGGGCGAAAGCCGTCTTCATACACCTTTGCCGCTAGGCGAAAGGAATCCTGTAGAAGCGATTGCGAGGTGATAAAATTCTTGTTCATGACGTCTCACTGGGCAAAATTTAAAAGACCGCGAGTATAGTGAATTTTGCACTAACTTGCACGGTAAATTCAGCGATTTATTCGTTTTGGAGCGCTTGCGATGGTGCAATTTTCATCGCTTTGCGCGCTGGATAAACGCTGGCTAAAACACACAGTAGCAAAGACAGCAAAGCAATGCCTGCAATTTGTACAACGTCCATTTCAATTGGCAGCCCTCTACCGTCTGCCGCTAAGGCTAACGGCGACCCGATAAGGTCCAAAATGTTATTTAATTGGAGCGTAATCACTACGCCTAATACTAGACCAATGCCAGCGCCTTTGATGCCGTTAAACAAGCCGTTTAACACAAAAATCCACATTACTGAACTGGGTAACATACCTTGAGTTTGGAGTACTGCGATATCGCCTTGTTTTTCCGTTACCACCATTACCAGTGCCGAAACGATATTAAATGCCGCTACCGCGATAATAAGCAGCAACATGAGCGTCATCATGTTCTTCTCCATCTTGACGGCATCAAATAGCGGCCCCTGACGCTCACGCCAAGTCTTCATATTATTTACAGAGACACCCACCCTATCGGTGAGCGCGCTAACAACTGCTTGGTAGTTAAAAGCGTCATTTAAAAAGAGTCGAAGCGATTGTTCGCTACCTTTAGGATCTCGCATTAAGTGGTTCACATCCTTAAGGTTCATATACATCACTTTGTCATCCATCTGCGAGCCCATATCGAAGACACCCACCACGGTTACAAGCCGTTGACTTGGCATTCTTCCAAAAGGTGTATACACACTTGCGCCTGCCACCATAACCCGCAATCTGTCTCCAACCCGCGCTTCAAGTTTAATGGCAAGTGAGCGCCCAATAATGGCAGCAAAACTCCCCTCAGTTAAATCGCTAAATCGCCCCTGCTCCATGTGGTTTGCTACCAAAGTGTGCTCAATCATTACTTCAGGTTGAACACCGTGAACCTGAACACCACGCAAGTCCGAACGAGACTGCACTACTGCTTCAGCTTCCCTGTAAGCCATAGTGGCAACAACGCCTTTGATGGGTGTCTCGCTAATTTCTTTTAAAGTCACTGTCTGCGTTTTTTCTGCAGTTTGCGTGGGTGTCTCTGTAATTGCATTGGATGTCCTGCTAGGGTTCTCGCTTATGATGGGTGTCTTTGTAACTTCAATATGAGGGACAATGCCTAATATGCGCTGTTTTAGTTGACCTTCTAGGCCGTTCATAACAGACACAACGATAATGAGCGCCATCAATCCCAGTGCAATACCGGCCACTGAAAATCGATTAATAAATGAAACAAAACTGGTTTGGCTTGCTTTGTTAGACTTGGCATAACGATAAGCAATGAATGCAGAAAGAGGATAAAACATAGCGCCTTGCTTTTCAGTAATACGGTAATCTGCCTTACATTTAGCTATGCTTAATGAATGAATAATTCAGATAAGTAGCCCAAAGACGAGATGACGGGTTAACCCCAAAATAGTAAAGTGGGTATACTACGTGTGAACGGTATACTACTTATAAGTTACTAACTGCACAAGAATTAGTGGCAGAGGAATGATGTGAGCGAACTTAGCCTAGAACAAAAAAAAGCCCAATTCGATGAATATTTTTCTATCGCACATCGCATAAACGCCAATATGCGCCCGTTAGGTGAAGACGAAGTAGTGCCTGATGAAGAAAACTTAGAGGAGTCGATGCCGTATGCATTTCGCATTGCCAGCGAAATGGCCGCTATTGAAGCACAGGCAATTCGTCCGCTTCGCAACCTAAGTGATCATGCTGAGTCGCTGGCTGACTACTTAAACCATCAATCTCGAAAAATTGACTTGATGATGTCGTTCGTTTTGCACCAGCAAGACGAGCCAGAGTTTCGCTTCAAAACCGTAAAGCTCGGTGGTGGCGGTGTGGTCATCGAGTCAAAAGAAGCATTGGATGTGGGCGCCAAAGCGGAACTTAAACTTTTCTTGGATGCCGAAGCAGCAGCAATATTTTGTTTTGGTGAAGTAATTACTTGCGAGCAAGTAGAAGACCGTTACCATATCGCCTTTATTTTTAACACCATTCGAGAGCAAGACCAGGAGCTTTTAGTTCGCGCTAGCTTGCATATTCAAACGCAACAGCTAAGAAAGCGGGCAAAAGAAAAAAAAGCGGGATCTGAATAGACCCTAACATCAGTATATAAGCCGTAAAACTCATCTTGCACTTAAAAAACAGGACGTCATGACAGCCACTTTATTATCGCTTCCATTACCTGCGCCTAAAAAAGAAGCCTCATCACAAGATCACAAACACTGGGGCCAACTTCAAGGCAGCAGTGCCGCACTATGTATCAGCCAAGCACTCAGCCAATACAAAGGCCCTATTGTACTGATTACCGCCGATACACCGTCGGCAATGAAGCTCGAAAAAGAAATAGCCTTCTTCTTAAGCGATAATACAAAGCATACACCCATTACTCTGTTTCCAGATTGGGAAACACTGCCCTACGATTCGTTTTCGCCCCATCAAGACATTGTTTCTCAGCGATTAGAAACCCTATTCCGCTTTACACAGCAAGGCGAAGGCATATTCATAGTGCCTGTTAACACGTTAATGCAGCGTTTAGCCCCTACCGATTATTTAGCAAAGTATTTGCTTATGCTAAACAAGGGCGACACCTTAGATAGAGATCAGTTCAGACGCAATCTCGAGCAAGCCGGCTACCTGCATGTTAGTCAGGTAATGAGCCACAGCGAATTCTCGGTGCGCGGCAGCATCATCGACCTTTTTCCGATGGGAAGCGACCAGCCATTTCGAATAGACTTGTTTGATGACGAAATCGACTCCATTCGCTATTTCGATACTGAAACCCAACGCTCTGGCGAGGCTGTTAACGAAATTCGCTTGCTCCCAGCACGAGAATTTCCTACAGACAAAGAAGCAATCACGCTTTTCCGCCAGCAGTTTTTAGAAAAGTTCGACGCAAACAATGCATCTGAAAGCGTATTTTCTCAGGTAAGCAAGGGCACCATGCCGAGCGGTGTGGAATATTATCTTCCCCTCTTCTTTGAAAAAACCGCCACGCTTTTTGACTATCTTCACCCTAAAAGCCTGCTATTACTTCACGGTGATGTGCAAGACGCCAGCGAGTTTTTCTGGGCCGACGTACAAGAACGTTACGAGCAGTATCGTTATAACTTAGCCCGTCCACTGCTTGCACCAGACGAGCTGTTTTTACCTATAAATGAGCTATTTGGTGCCATAAAACAGTGGCCTCGTGCATCTCTTTCCAGCAAGGTACTTGAAGAAAAATCAGGTACTAGCAACCTTCAGTGCGAAAAGCTTGATGATATTGCGATTAACTCGCAGAAAAAAGTACCTGCTGAAAGACTCATTAAAACGGTAAATCAAGCCACTGACAACGGGGCTAAGGTACTGTTTTGTGCTGAAACCCAAGGTCGCCGAGAGGGTTTGCTAACCGTACTCGCAAAAGCAGGCATCAAACCAAAGATTGTTGTTAGCTTTAGCGATTTTATCGCAAGTCACGACAACATTGGCATTACCGTGGGTATGGTTGATAACAGTTTCCGCTGGCAAACCCAGGAAGGCGAACTGTTATTTATTACCGAAACCGAACTATTAGGCCAGAAAGTAAGTCAGCGCCGTCTTCGCGATAAACGCACCGCCACCGACGAAAGCGCCATTATCCGCAACCTGGCCGAACTTTCTATTGGTCAGCCTGTGGTGCACCTCGATCACGGTGTTGGCCGTTATTTGGGCCTTCAAACGTTGGACGCGGGCGGCGTAGCCACCGAATATTTGTGCATTGAGTATGCCAAGCAATCTAAGCTTTACGTGCCTGTGGCGTCGCTTCACTTGATTTCACGCTACACTGGTGGCGATGCCGACAGCGCACCAGTTAGCGCCCTAGGTTCTGACGCATGGACAAAAGCCAAGCAAAAAGCCGCCGAAAAAGTTCGTGACGTGGCCGCCGAGCTTTTAGATGTATATGCCCGCCGCGCAGCCAAGCCAGGTTTTGCGTATAAAATTAACTGGGACGACTACCAAGCGTTCTCAGACAGCTTCCCCTTTGAAGAAACGCCTGACCAAGCCCAAGCCATTGCAGCGGTTATGCACGACATGGGCAGTCCATCGGCTATGGATCGCCTCGTTTGCGGTGACGTAGGTTTCGGTAAAACCGAGGTTGCCATGCGCGCGGCCTTCCTTGCTGCTAATGCAGGTAAACAGGTGGCTATTTTGGTGCCCACTACCCTACTGGCTCAGCAGCATTACGAGAACTTCAAAGACCGTTTCGCGGCATGGCCGTTTGAAATTGAAGTCATGAGCCGTTTTGTAAGCGGTAAAGCGCAAAAATCTGTGGTTGAGCGGATCGGCGAAGGCAAAGTAGATATCGTAGTAGGCACACATAAACTGCTGTCTAGCGATATTAAATACAAAGATTTAGGCCTTGTGATCATCGACGAAGAACATCGCTTTGGCGTGCGTCAAAAAGAGAAACTTAAGTCATTACGTGCCGATGTTGATATCCTTACCCTTACGGCAACGCCTATTCCTCGTACGCTTAACATGGCGTTATCAGGCATGCGCGACTTATCGATTATTGCCACAGCCCCGGCTCGTCGTTTATCAATTAAGACTTTTGTGCAGCAGCGTAATAAAGCCGTTATTCGCGAAGCCATTATGCGTGAGATACTGCGCGGCGGTCAGGTTTACTTCCTTCACAACGAAGTGGATAGCATTGCGCGAACGGCCGAAGAAATCGCTGAAATCGTTCCCGAAGCCCGTATTGCAGTGGGTCACGGCCAAATGCGCGAGCGTGAACTTGAAGGCGTAATGAGCGACTTCTACCACCAGCGCTACAACGTACTTGTGTGTACTACCATCATTGAAACAGGTATCGACGTACCAAGTGCGAATACCATTATTATGGATAGAGCCGACCATTTAGGTTTAGCGCAGCTGCACCAGCTTCGTGGTCGTGTGGGTCGCTCGCATCACCAAGCGTACGCCTACTTATTAACGCCTCATCCAAAGCGCATGACCAAAGATGCAGTAAAACGTTTAGAAGCAATATCGCAGCTTGAGGATTTAGGTGCAGGTTTTGCGCTTGCTACCCACGATTTAGAAATTCGTGGTGCCGGTGAGCTGTTAGGCGATGACCAATCGGGGCAAATAGCGAGTATTGGTTTCAGTTTGTATATGGATATGCTCGATAAAGCCGTTAACGCGCTTAAAGAAGGCCGAGAGCCATCATTAGACGACGCGACCTCGGGCCATACCGAAGTTGAACTGCGTATTCCAGCCCTATTGCCTGAAGACTATATTGCCGACGTTAACACTCGCCTATCGCTATACAAACGTCTGGCAAGCTGTACGTCGCAAGACGACATTGATGAATTCCAGGTAGAATGTATTGACCGCTTTGGTCTATTGCCAGAGCCAGCTAAAAACTTGATAGAAGTGGCTGAAATTAAACTAAAAGCCCAGGCGTTAGGCATTCTAAAAGTAGACTTGTCGGCCCAAGGCGGTACCATAGAGTTTAAAGAAACCACTAAGGTTAACCCAGGCTATATTATTAGTTTGGTGCAAACCAAACCAAACACCTTTAAGTTTGAAGGAAGCCAAAAACTGCGTTTGGTGAAAAAGACCGAAACAGCTAAAGAGCGCATCGCGTTTATTAGCGATATTATTGCCGATTTTGCAAAGGAGTCGCGGTAACATGAAGTTATCTCGCTGGTGCCCGTTAGTTGCATCAATAAGCGCCGTTTTCTTAACGACAATTTCAACTGCAGCTAACGCCAATGACAACTGGTGGTTCGATGTGGAAGTTATTGCGTTTAAGCGCAACGTGGCACTAACTGAGTTAGAAGAGCAGTTTTCTTTGGCTGACAACTTGTCAGCCCCTCGCGCTCAGGCAGACATCATCAGCGATATCATTTCGCCTGATATAAGCTATCTAAAACAAGGGTTAGCCGTTTGCGGCGCTGATACATCGGTTAAGTGGCCTAGCAACGGACTATTGAGCGTACCCGCAAAAGATGTAGATTTTTTGTCGCTGTCTAAAGATAACAGTTCGCAGTACGGTGACATGTCTCCTAACTCTTACTCTGAAGAAGCGGGCTATGGATATAATGAAACATCCGGCTTAACAGCCAATGAGCCATCCCCTACACCAGACGTAGCGAGCCAGGCACAAAGCGAAACCATTGATGGCGATGAGTATGGCGCTACTTATTCTTCAACAGACTCCGACTATAGCGAGAGCCTTGACTACTCAAATGAGGGGATCATCACTGACGACGTCACACCCGCTCCTGATGCTGCAACCATCGCCAGATATTGGACGTCATTCTTCGGCGTAAAAGATTCCTCACCTGTCACGGTGCCTGTATTTAAGTACTGTGAAGAAGCGAAGCCATGGCTTAGCGCTGAGGTAACCACTGCACTGAACGTTGTTGTTCCAGGCGACGACGAACTAAACTCAGGCGTTTCGATAAGCGAGAGCAAGTCTAGAAGCAGCGCGCTTCAACCTGTAATCGTATGGAAGGTGAATCAGCCGGATAATAGGCTACCCGCTCCAGCAAGTTTACCTATTATCATTGAAGGACACGACTGGCCGCTTGCGTCAAAAGCGCATCTGCTTACCAGTAATCAGCAAGCACTGTCTTCAATTTCTCGCCAAATACGTTCTAATCGCGAGCTAAAGCGTTTGTTTCACGCAACCTGGCGTCAGCCAGTTATGTTTGGTAAGAACAAAGCTTTCAACGTGCGTCTTTATGGTGGGCAAAACTACGCGCAGCAGTTTGACTTGAACGGTGATATGCGAGCTCCAAAACACGTTGATAATGTAAACAATGAAACTGACGATTCCGCTCCAGAGTTTGGTTACGGCTCCACCGCCGCTCTTACTGATAATGATGCTTATAAAAACACATCGAGCACAGATGAAAACAGCCTAAGTGGTGTAAGTACTGCTTTTGAAGCTGATAAAACTGCAGCGCATGGCACTGATCAATTTCTTGCTGTTTCAGATATTTTTGCCGATTTGGACCGCCGTTTGTCAAACCCACAGGCTATAGAGTATGGCGCATTTAAAGCGCTTGATACGCCGATGATTGTAGAGCAAGGTGAAGATGACACTACCGATGCTTCATTAAGAACCCCCATTTGGGAAATTGACGGCACTATCAAAGTATTTCTTAAATATATCAACCGCGTACCTTACCTTCATGTAGATGGCGAGATGTTTTATCGCCAGCCGGTACCAATGAGCTACTTCAGCAGTGAAGATGACAGCACTGGTAATGCTGCTAAGCCCCGTCAGGCGACATCAACAGCGTACAAACTGGTTTCAGTTCCGTTAGCTGAGCAAAGACGTGTAATCAGTACGCAACTGCATTATTTCGACCACCCGCTGTTTGGTTTTGTAGTACAAATTCGTCGCTACAATCGCCCTGACGTTAGCGAGTGATTTGAGTAAACGCTTAGTGTAAGTGCTTTGGTTTTAAAGGCAAAAAAACAACATTTGCGATTGATAGAGAGATATAGGTTTTTATGAAGATTTACACTCGCACTGGTGATAAGGGCAGCACGCAAATTTACGCTGACAAAGCCGTTCGTGTAGATAAGGATGATTTAGTAGTACAAAGCTACGGTGATATGGACGAACTCAATAGCCATATCGGACTACTAGCAGCGCATGTTACTGACAAACATAAGCCAATGCTCCAGGATATTCAGCGCAACCTGTTTCAAGCTGGCTTTGCTATTTCAGCAAGCTCAACGCTGACGCAAACTGATATTGAGAACCTAGAAAGCCTTATAGACAATATTACCCGTCAAATGCCGCCTAATACGTCGTTTGTACTGCCTGGCGGAAGTAAGGCTGCTGCGCAGGCTCATGTTTGTCGTGCTGTGTGCCGCCGAGCTGAACGTGCTGTCATTAGCCTATCTAAACATTATGACGTGCCAGAAGTTGTACATGCTTATTTAAATCGCCTGAGCGATTTTCTCTTCACTTTTGCGCGATTTATGAATGTAGAAGCTGGCGTAGACGAAGTACCAGTATAAGCAAACGGCATTAAAAAACAGAAAATGAAAAACGGTAGTTATAAAAACTACCGTTCGCTTAAACGCTTCACCAGCTCAACCGCACTGTCGTATTTATCATTAAGCCCTACTGGCATAATACGATCGTAAAGCGCCATAACGCGCTCTTGCTTTTGTAAATCGTTGTGAGACGGATTAGCAAAGCGCATTTCCAATCCATCAAGGATAGTCTCAGCCCCTTTCGGATTGTTGCACGCAAGTACCATGTCGCAACCTGCTTCCAGCGCTGCCTCAGCACGCTCAACGTAACTTCCCGCAACACTTGCGCCGTGCATAGACAAGTCATCAGAGAATACTGCGCCGCCATAGCCTAGCTCCTGTTTAAGGATATCCTGCAGCCATTTAGTTGAGAAACCCGCAGGCTTATCGCACACCTGATTATAAATAACATGGGCAGGCATAACGCCATCAAGCAACGCACGCTCAATTAAGCGTTCAAAGACCACCATATCGGTACTGCGTATCTCATCAAATTCGCGTTCATCGACGGGTAACGCTACATGAGAATCTGGCGCTACACTGCCATGCCCAGGAAAGTGCTTTCCAATAGCTGGCATATTTACAGCTTTTAAACCTTGGATTAAATGAGCGGCAAGGCGAATAACGTCGTCTGCATTGTCTGAAAATGCCCTGTCACCAATAACTTGCGATACACCATTTATATCAAGCACCGGTGCAAAGCTAAAATCGATGTCTAAGGTTTTAAGTTCATAAGCCAATACTAATCCACACGCTTTTGCGTATGCAGCACTTTCATCTTGATGCTCTGACTGCCTTAAAATATCGCCCATTGCAGGTATGGCAGTAAAGCCTTCACGAAAACGCTGAACGCGGCCTCCTTCATGATCGACGGCGATCAGTACTGGACGCTTTGCAAAGCGTCTTATATCTTGAACCAGCGCAGAGAGCTGACGTTTATCATGATAGTTGCGGCTAAATAAAATAACGCCACCCACTACTGGATGTGTTAACTTTTCCTTTTCTTCAGGCAGAAGTTCTTCGGCCTGACAATCCAACATTAATGGCCCCACGGCACCGCCTTAGTATGTGTCATAAAACATCACTTCAATTTTGCAAGTTCTGTGGTTAGGATAGAGAAAAATAGGGAGTTTTACACGTGATAAATTGGTTCAAGTGGTTGGTTTTAAGTGTTTTAGCACTGCTTTTTTTAACGGTACTGGGATTGTACATCTCGCTTCGTATGAGTTTGCCCGCACTTGACGGAAATAGCGCCACCTATCACGTAAACGCACCTACTGAGCTAAGCCGTGACGAACTAGGCCAAGCTGTTATTAAAGCTAACGATATTTACGACGCAGTCTATGCACTGGGTTTTGCGCATGCTCAAGATCGCTTTTTTCAAATGGATTTACAGCGCCGCGCCGCATCGGGTAGTTTATCACAATGGGTGGGCGACATTGCCCTAGATATCGATAAGAAAGCCCGCTTTCATCAATTTGAGAAACGAGCAAAAGCCGTATTCGATAACCTTCCCTCAAAACAACAAGAACTACTTGTACGTTACGCCCACGGCGTAAATGACGCATTGTCTGAGTATACGTTGCCACCTTTTGAATACCTAGCTGCAGGCGTTGATATAAAACAATGGCGCCCCACCGACAGTATTCTTGTGATTTACAGTATGTATTTGGATTTACAAGGTAGCCAAGTAGAGCTTGATTTAGCAAGAGAGGCATTGCTTTCAACATTTGGGAATGATGTATACAGCTTCATTACTCAGCCAAGTAATTATCAGGCAGCGCTTGATGCCAGCGAGATACCACTGCTTGAAGCACCTATTCCAGAGTACCCTGCATCGCTACGCCCAATTACTCACTCACCAGAAGATAGTAATGGCGAGAGCATTAAGCAAGAGCCTGAAGACGCGACTACTCAGTACTTAAACGATAACGACAATACTGCGATCGCCCGAGCACAATATAACGGTACTGAGCTTCCTGATATTGGTAGCAATAACTGGGCGGTGACCGGGAGTCACACCACTACAAGCGCAGGCCTTTTAGCAAACGACATGCATTTGGGCTTACGGGTTCCCATCATCTGGTATCGCGCCCAGCTAAACTATCAAGAATCGGGCAGCGATGTGCAAGTAACCGGGGTTTCCCTTCCGGGCATTCCTGGCATTGTTGTAGGCACCAACGGCCATATCGCTTGGGGTTTTACCAATGCAAATTTAGACAATGTAGATTGGATTGAACTAGGCGAATCGACGGCCACAAGTACGGTAACAGAGCGTATTCCTTTACCTGATGGTGAGCACACATTTGAGTTTGAAGTAAGCTCGTATGGGCCAGTGAAAGAACTCAATGGCAAGCGCTATGCGCTTAATTGGGTAGCGCATCATCCGTTTGCTGCGAACTTGGGAATAATAAACTTCGGCAATGCAAAAAATGTCCAAGCAGCGATAAAGATGGGCCAACGCATTGCTATTCCCACGCAAAACCTCGTGATTGTTGATGAAAGCGGCAATGCGGCTTGGCTTCCTGGCGGCGCAGTTATGGAAAGGCAGCAGGCTTCATTCACTGCTATAAAAGAACAAGAAGCAGTAAACACACCACCAAAGCGCGCATCAAAGCTTCCCATGGTTTTAAACCCCGATATGGGAAGAATATGGACTGCAAATGCTAGAGTAATTTCGGCTGATGACTTCAAAGTCTGGGGCGACGGTGGTTACGCGCTAGGTGCTCGCGGACAACAAATAAGAGACCGTTTATTTGAAAAAGACACCTTTACTGAGACTGACTTTTACGCCATTCAGTTAGATAATCATGCCCGCTTTCTTATTCCTTGGCAGCACCTTTTGTATGGGCTGCTCAATATGCAAGACATTGAATTTAAACCCGACCTCGCTTACCTAAACACATGGGACGAATGCGCATGTGAAGATTCGGTTGGCTACACGTTAGTTAAGCACTTTAGGCAGGAAGTGGTACAAACCCTTTTTGGAGGCGTACTTTCAACGTTAGACCAACAAGGTGTAAACAGCCGTACACTCTTACGTGGCATTGAACCTACTGTGTGGCAACTTATTCATAGTCAGCCTGACTCTTGGCTACCTAACGATACTGAAAGCTTCGACGAGCTACTTGTAGACGCTTACAGGCGCGCCAAACACAAGCTGTTAGACAAGTATTCACCAGTAGAAGCTAATATGGAAACATTAGCCTGGGGCAAGGTGAACGCACTTTCTGTTAAACATCCATTTGCTGATCAAATTCCTCTAGTTGGAGATATGTTAAACATGCAACAAGTAGAAGGCTTTGGTGATACATACATGCCTGCTGTACAAGCACCTAGTTTTGGTGCCTCTGAGCGACTATTTGTCAGCCCTGGCCATTTAGAGGATGCCATTCTAACACTACCTGGCGGACAATCCGGCCACCCACTGTCAAAATTTTTTACAACTGGCTTTAACGACTACGCAACACACGCAGCTACCCCTCTGCTGCCCAGCCAGCCGATACACAGCCGAACATTTTACAAAAAAGAGGTTGAATGACACCTGCAATCACTTTGCTTACTAAAAAGCGTATCGCTCACAGCATTTTAAAATATGAACACGACGCAAATGCGGCGTCATACGGGCTAGAGGCGGTTGAAAAGCTAAACCTTAATGCGGATACCGTTTTTAAAACATTGGTAGTGAGTACAGACAATAACAAGCTTGCCGTGGCCGTGGTCCCTGTAAACACCAAACTTAGCGAAAAGAAAATGGCTAAAGCGTTAGGTGTTAAAAAGGTAGAAATGGCGCAAGCAAATGCAGTAATGGTTGCAACAGGCTACGTACTTGGCGGTGTAAGCCCATTAGGGCAAAAAAAGCGCTTAGCGAGCGTTATTCATTACAGCGCTGAAAATCTGCAAACTATTCACGTAAGCGCTGGAAAACGAGGATTGGAAGTGGCACTCGCCCCTTCTGATCTAGCTACGCTCACTAGTGCTAAGTTTGCAGATATTTCAGTAGATTGAACAAAGATTGAGATAGAGCGTTACTTGGCTACTTGCTAGCCTGGGCTAACCATTGCTCACGTGCTTCTTTAAGCGCGGCTTCATCAGGCTGCTCGCTTCCTGAAATAGCGACAGCAATTTGTTGAATGATAGCGTCACGCTTTTCAATCAGCGCATCAGTACGAGCAAACAAGTCCTTGGCTTCCGGATACTGCTCTTTAAGCGTTTCTACCTCTTCCAACGCATAATAACGCGCTTCAAACGCTTCGTTGTACAGCTGGCGTTTGGCATTAAAAATTACGTAGTCTTTAGCGGTCTCAGAATTAAGATAATCCATATCTTCAGATGACAGGTTGGCAGCCTGCCCTACTTCACGGGCTTGTATCATCCAAGAATCTACTACTTCGATATTCCCATCTTTCACAGCCTGCTTAACGCCTTCCTGCAAATCGCTAGCGTGAAGAATTTCCATGACTGTGATTAGCGGAACTTGCGCTGCGTCTTGGTCTCGTTTGTCTGCATCTAGCGACAGATAAGCAAACCATGAAAACGTAGCAGCAACAATAATAGCAAGAACGACAAGTGCTTTCTTCACACTTTCCTCCAAAGAAATTGCATATGAAAACCAGTGCGACGGCACTGTATAAAAGAAGCAATACAAAAAGAGCGAGAGACCCCGCTCTTTTTCAGTATTGTAACGACCTAAAGATTATTGGTCGACAGGTGCAGAGTTTTCAACTCGGCTTTTCAATTTTTGACCCGGGCGGAATGTAACCACACGACGTGCTTTAATTGGAATGTCTTCACCGGTTTTTGGATTGCGGCCAGGACGTTCATTTTTATCACGCAGGTCAAAGTTGCCAAAACCTGACAGTTTCACTTGCTCACCAGATTCCAGAGCGCCTTTAATCTCTTCGAAAAAAAGCTCTACCAGATCCTTCGCATCACGCTTGTTAATGCCTAGTTTCTCGAATAGGTGTTCAGCCATCTCGGCTTTGGTCAATGCCATAGTTTACTCTCTTAACGCGGCCCCAAACTCAGATTCCAGACCTTTAACCACAGTATCTACAGCTTGCTGAATCTCAGCTTCTTCCAAGGTTTTATCCGGATCTTGTAAATGAAGTGACAAAGCAAGGCTCTTATAGCCAGGCTCAATTCCCTTGCCTTTGTACTCATCGAACAAGTTTAGAGCAACTAGTTGATTTACGCCAATATTTTCTATGTAAGAAAGAACATTCCCTACACGCACTTCATCTTTAACCGTAATAGCAATATCACGGCGATTCGATGGGAAGCGCGATACTGGTACGGCTGACGGTAACTTGCGATCAGTAATGGCATCTACCACTAGTTCGAACACAAATACACGGCCGTTAACACCAAGCAATTTAGTGAACTGCGGGTGTATAGCACCAATATAGCCAACTTCTTCATCATTAAGCAAAATTTTTGCCGTCATGCCAGGGTGTAACGCACTGTGTTGCCCTGTAACGAACTGGAACTCACCGGTTCTGCCTGTAAGTGCCAATAACGCCTCAACGTCGGCTTTTGCATCGAAGAAATCAACCGGGTTGTCGCCCAAGTCCCAATGTTCTTCATTACGACGCCCTGCTACTACACCACCAATTACTTGCTGTTGCAATACACCATTTGGCGCATCTTGTTGAGGAATAAAGCGTAATCCGGTTTCAAACATGCGAACACGTTGCTGCTGACGCTTCTGATTATAAGCAGTAGCACCTAGCAAACCCGGCCATAAACTTACACGCATTACCGACATATCAGATGAAATTGGGTGTGGTAACACCATACCTTTTACGTCTGGGAATAATGCGTTTTGAATTTTAGGGTCTACAAACGAATACGTGATTGCTTCGTTGTAGCCACGACTTAGAAGCAATGACTTCATAGTGTTTAACGGCAGCTTGGCTTCTTGCGAAGGTAGCATTGCCAACGTTGCTTTTGGTGCCACGTTTGGAATGTTGTTGTAGCCGTATACACGCGCAATTTCTTCAATCAAATCTTCTTCAATTGAAATATCGAAACGATAGCTTGGTGCAACCGCTTCCCAGCCAGCTTCAATTTGCGTTACGTCTAAACCAAGGCGGTTTAGCATTTCCGTTACTTTCGCATCGTCAATGCTAATACCTAGTACGCGAGATAAACGTTCGCGACGAAGCGTAACCGTAGCTTGCTTAGGTAGCTTGTCTTCAGCCACGGCTTCAACAACAGGGCCAGCTTCACCACCGCAAATTTCAAGTACCAGTGCAGTAGCGCGCTCCATGGCTTTACGCTGAAGCTGTGGGTCTACACCACGCTCGTAGCGGTGCGACGCATCGGTATGTAAACCGTACTGACGGGCACGGCCCATAATCGCATCACGGCTAAAGAAAGCACTTTCAAGTAAAATATCTTGGGTTTCGGTGGTAACACCAGAATGTAAGCCGCCGAAAATACCTGCCATAGCTAACGCTTTGTTGTCATCAGCGATAACTAAAGTATTGCTTTGTAACTTAGCTTCGGTTTCGTCAAGTAGCGTAAGCGTTTCGCCTTCTTTTGCCATACGCACGTTAACGTTGCCTTCAATGCTAGCAAGATTAAACGCGTGCATTGGCTGACCAAGCTCTAGCAATACAAAGTTAGTCACATCAACAATAGGGTCGATGCTGCGAATGCCGCAGCGACGCAGCTTTTCAACTAGCCATAGTGGCGATGCTGCTTTAACGTTAACACCCTTAACCACACGGCCCAAATAGCGCGGGCATGCGTCATCAGCGCTTAGCATAATTGATAATTTGTCATCAATAGTTGCGTCTACCGCTGCTACTTCAGGTTCGCAAACGTCAAGGTTATTAAGCACGCCAACTTCACGGGCAATGCCGCGAATACCCAAGCAGTCTGCACGGTTTGGTGTCAGGTCAACTTCGATTGCGTTGTCATCAAGTCCAAGGTAATCGCGAATGTCTGCGCCAATAGGTGCATCGGCTGGAAGCTCGATAATACCATCGTGGTCGTCGCTAATACCTAGCTCAGAGAAGCTACATAGCATACCGAATGACGGCTCGCCGCGAAGCTTTGCTTTCTTAATTTTAAAGTCGC
>NZ_JAFLMX010000028.1:0-1574 GCF_017849675.1 Alteromonas sp. AO-Serp | reverse complement strand
GCTGTGGCGGTAAATATAAGGGTCAGCCTGTAATGTTAGGGTCAACTGTTTATTTAGTCTGTGAGCAGGGCTCAGAGAACCTGCAATTTACCCCCTCCTCAACAGGCACCTATCGCTTTACTGCAACAGCAGCAAGTGCGGGGGAAGTCGCCCTGGTTGTTTCAAAAGTTTAAATCTGATGCCGTATCTTTACGGCATCACTTAGCTTTTATCGTTGAATAAACTCTTCAACCACGTTTATTCGCAGTAATACCCTCTCTGTCTATACGAAAAATTCGCCTTAGCGTTAGCAAAAAAAAAGCGACCCATTGGTCGCTTTTTTCAAATAGCTAAAAACGCTACACGTCTAAGTTTTCCACTTTAAGTGCATTAGCTTCGATAAACTCTCGACGAGGCTCAACTTGATCACCCATCAGTGTGGTGAACAGCTGATCACAGCCAATAGCATCTTCAATGGTAACTTGAAGCATACGGCGGCTTTCTGGGTCCATGGTAGTTTCCCATAATTGCTCTGGGTTCATCTCTCCTAGCCCTTTATAGCGCTGAATGTATTGGCCACGTTTCGCTTCGTTCATTAGCCACTCTAGTGCTTCTTTGAAAGACTCAACTGGCTGTCTACGCTCGCCACGCTGAATGTAAGCGTCTTTGCCCATCATGTCATTGATAGCAAGGTTAAGCTCTTTAAGGCGCTGGTATTCAGACGACTCGATGAACTCGTGATCGATAATGTACTCATAATCGATACCGTGCATACGCATAATGATTGTGATGTAGTACTCGCTAAGTTCAGCATCAGTGCGAATTTCATAACGGTATGTAGCACCGTCGTTTTCGCGCTCTGTAAGCTGCTCTACGAAGTGTTTCGCCACATGCTCTAGTGCAGATTCATCTTTAAGGTCTTCAAGGTTTAGCGTAGGCGTGTAAAGCATTCTGTAAAGGATAGATGCAGGCATAAGACGTTTCATACGTGCAATCATCTTCTCTACCGATTGGTACTGCTTAACAAGGTTTTCAAGGCCTACACCACTAATACCTGGGTCTCCATCGCTGGTGTGCAAAGACGCACCGTCAATTGCGATTGATGTTAGGTAGTTAGTTAACGCATCGTCATCTTTAAGATACTGCTCTTGTTTACCCTTCTTCACTTTGTAAAGCGGAGGCTGTGCAATATATACATATCCACGCTCAATGATTTCAGGCATTTGACGATAGAAAAATGTTAGTAGCAGCGTACGAATGTGAGAACCATCTACGTCAGCATCGGTCATGATGATGATGCTGTGGTAGCGTAGCTTTTCAGGGTCATACTCGTCACGACCAATACCACAACCTAGTGCAGTGATAAGCGTCGCAACTTCCTGCGAAGAAAGCATCTTATCGAAACGCGCTTTCTCAACGTTTAGTATTTTACCTTTAAGCGGCAGAATAGCTTGGTTTTTACGGTTACGACCCTGCTTAGCTGAACCGCCCGCAGAGTCACCCTCCACTATGTATAGTTCACTAAGTGCAGGATCTCTTTCCTGACAGTCAGCTAGCTTACCTGGTAGGCCAGCCAAATCTAGCGCACCTTTACG
>NZ_JAFLMX010000201.1:0-2640 GCF_017849675.1 Alteromonas sp. AO-Serp | reverse complement strand
TCCATTACACGCTCGGGCTCTTTTTCAAGTACCGACTGCATGGCATGTAAACCGTATAACCATTCTTGCTGCGCCATTTAACGCTTACCTCTTTTATTCAATGACAGTGTTTTGCCGCTACTACCGCCTTTGGCGCTGCTGCGACTTGACGATTTTCCACCGCTACGACTAGACGAGCTTGAGCCGCCTTTGCCTTTGTTCCCTTTTTTATCAGAACGCGAGCCTTTATCAGAGCGTGATTTGTTATCAAAACGAGTAGGTTTATCTGAAGCCTTTTTCGCAGACCTCACTTTTACCTTCTTACCCTTAGTGCCGCGCAGCATAGACTTATCGAGTAATAAATCAATCTTTCTTTCATCAAGATTGACCGCTGCTACGGTTACTTCAACCGTATCACCCAATCTGAACTGGCGATGGCCCGACTCACCAACCAGCGCTTGTTTTACATCGTCATAGTGATAATAGTCATCATCTAGCGATGTTATATGTACCAAGCCGTCGATGTGGTATTCGGTAAGGCGTATAAATAAACCAAAGTTAGTGACCGAGCTCACCACACCTTCAAAGGTGTCGCCGACGTGGTCGAGCATAAACTCGCACTTAAGCCAGTCAGCCACGTCACGGGTGGCATCATCGGCGCGGCGCTCTGTCATTGAACACTGCTCGCCTAACTGTTCAATTTCTTCAACGGTGTAGTTTTTCGCGCCACTGACTGCTTTTTTGCCCTGCTGTTTAGCAATAATGCCTTTTAGCGCACGGTGCACGACCAAGTCTGGGTAGCGACGGATAGGTGACGTGAAGTGCGCGTAAGCTTCTAGCGCCAACCCAAAGTGACCTACGTTGTCACCGTCGTAAACCGCTTGCTTCATTGAGCGCAGCAGCATGGTTTGAATTAGTTCTTCGTCCACTCGACCGCGGGTTTTAAGCACCACATCGGTGAATGCGGCAGGCTCCGCGTCTTCAACTATGCGATGAGGAATACCGATTTCACTTAAGTAACTGGTAAATGCGGTAAGCCTGTCGGCGTCTGGTTTGTCGTGCACACGATATAGCGCTGGCGCCTCATGCTTTTCAAGCATAAGAGCCGCACTCACGTTTGCCATGATCATGCACTCTTCAATAAGCTTGTGCGCGTCGTTACGCACCAGCGGCACAATATTTTCAATCTTGCGCTGGGCGTTGAAAACAAACTTCACTTCTTGGGTTTCAAATTCAATCGCCCCACGCTTGGCACGGGCTTTTTTAAGCGCGCGGTACAAGTCGTGAAGATTGCGTAGATGAGGTACATGAGGCTCGTAACGCTGATGAAGTTCTTTATCGCCCTGCAGAATATTCCACACTTTAGTGTAGGTTAAACGGGCGTGTGAGTTCATGACTGCTTCGTAAAACTGGAATTCTTCTAGTTTACCATTTGCACTGATGGTCATCTCACACACCATACATAGGCGATCGACTTCAGGGTTTAGTGAACACAAGCCGTTTGACAGTACTTCTGGCAACATTGGAATTACTTGGTCAGGGAAATAGACCGAGTTACCGCGCTGTTGCGCTTCATCATCAAGAGCTGAGCCTGTTCTTACATAGTGACTTACATCGGCAATAGCTACCCATAGCTGCCAGCCACCATCGTCGAGCGGTTCACAATATACCGCGTCGTCGAAGTCGCGGGCGTCTTCACCGTCAATGGTAACAAGCGGAAGCTGGCGCAAGTCTATGCGTCCTTCTTTGGCTTCTTCGGGCACTTGGTCAGTTAGCTTTTCCACTTGCTTGGTTACGCCTTTAGGCCACTGATGTGGAATATCAAACGTACGAAGCGCCATTTCTATTTCCATACCTGGCGCCATATGCTCGCCGAGTACTTCAACAATTTTACCCACCGGGCTCATTTTACGGCGTGGACGCTGGGTAAGCTCTACCACGACCACCTGCCCCATACGGGCACCGTGCGTACTTTCTGGTGGAATGACAATTTCGTGCTGCAAGCGGCTGTCATCTGGCACGACCATGCCAAAACCTTGCTCAACAAAGTAGCGTCCAACAATAGGCTCGCTGCGAGGCTCAATGACTTGCGTTACAAATGCTTCTTTTCTTCCTCGGCGATCGGTACCACTGATACGCGCTTCTACCACATCGTCGTGAAGGAACAGATTCATTTGCCCTGCACTGATAAATAAGTCACCGCTTTTGTCTTCAGGACGCAAGAAGCCGTAACCGTCACGGTGACCAATAATTCGGCCTTTAATGAGCTCTTCACGGTTTTGAAGTATGTATTTTTTCTGTTTGGTGAATTGCACCTGCCCTTCGCGCTCCATAGCACGCAGTCGGCGCTGAATTCCAATTCGCGCTTCTTCGTCGAAGGCATTCACCAAGTTGCAGATATCAAGAAACGACAACGGCTTGTCGTGTTCTTTTAATAAGCTCATCAAATATTCGCGGCTGGCTACCGGATTTTCGTACTTCTCTCTCTCGCGCTGATAATGCGGATCATCACTCATGTATTTTAAATTTACCTTTCGTATTTTGTTCAACGTGTTTTCGTTTGTGGCTTAGTTCTTCAAAGCGCTGTAGAAAACATAAATATGATTGTTTAGACACACAAACCATATTTGGTTCATGTGGTTATTTGCTGCACAGTATAAC
>NZ_JAFLMX010000247.1:0-27382 GCF_017849675.1 Alteromonas sp. AO-Serp | reverse complement strand
AATGGTGCGCGCTAGCGTTAAAGTATTCCAAGAAAAAATGCCTGAATACATGGAAATACTGCAGCTAAGCTTAAGTGCGGACGAAAAGTCAGAAGTGTGCTCACAGGCTCACAAAATTAAAGGCGCCGCTGGCTCTGTTGGTTTGGCTCGTGTACAGCGTATTGCTAATCAAATTCAACAGGGCGACCACCCTACATGGTGGGAGAACGTGCATGATTGGGTGGAAGAGCTACAAATGGCGGTTCAGCACGACATGAAGGCACTACACGATTGGCTGAATGAACAGCAGGTTGATGACTAGTTAGCATAACGCGCTCTTTAATAGGAAACGTAAAAAAGAGGGCTTGCCCTCTTTTTTGTTATAAAAACTGCGCTAGAGAAAGCGTTCAGAGCAGCGTTGCTAAGTAGCAAAGTAGCAAAGTAGCAAAGTAGCTAAGTAGTTAAGTAGCTAAGCCTCTCCTTAAAAAAAGGCGGCAGGCTGATCTTATTTATACAGTGGTAAAAGGAATTAATGCGATGACAATTAGCGCACAACAAGAAACCGTGTTTTCAAATAATCAGCTCAGTGTTGAGGAAATTCCCTCACTTCAAACGCTCGCATTACTTCCTATATCCAAAAAGTACCGGACACTAAATATCCTCTCCATTGGATTGATAGCCTTAGTGCTAATCGGTATTGCTTCTGCGTTACGATTCCAAAGCTTTTGGTCATTGCCAGAAGGACTGCTGCAAGCCTACCCGTATGTTGTTGCTGGTATCGTCGCGGTAGGCTCTCTATGGGCTCTGTACCACTTTTTTGCTGATGTACGCATATTTTATGCGATTCGAGAGCAAGACATCAGTAAGCAGTCAGGGCTAATTTTTAGAAAACTTTCGTGCCAACCTATTTTGCGTGTTCAGCATGTAGAGGTTAATCGCGGTCCATTGGACAGGTGGGCGGGTCTTGCCTCACTTCAGGTGTTTTCGGCTGGTGGTGAAATGCACACGTTTGAGATACCTGGGTTAAGCATTGAAAGGGCAGAGCAGTTGCGTGAGTTCATTCTTGCTCATAAAGATATAGGTGCACGCTAATGACGATATCAGAAACGCCCTCACACCAAGCGCCTACACTTAATCAGTCAAAAGAGCTGAAAGAAGATACTGCGCTCAAATCCCATGGGCAAGATGCTAATATGGAAGAACCGAAACTTAAAGTAGAAACGGGTGATGAGTGGCAGCGCCTCTCTCTAATTTCTATTTTGTACTTTACTATTCGCAATTTTACCAACTCGGCTCAAGTGCTTATTTATACCATTCCCGCCTTAGCCATATCGTTCAATATTTGGGATAACCTGCTGTCGCCTGAAGTACTAATCGGTGCTGGAATCCTTTTTCTATCTACCAGTGTTAGCGGCGTAATAAGCTTTTTAATGTACAAGTTTCGCGTGCACAACCAGCACGTTGAGATTCATCATGGCGTGTTCCAACGCCGCTATACCAACTTGCCTTTGTGGCGTATTCAAAACGTTAAGATAGAACGCCCTTTTTATTACCGACCTTTTGGGTACGCGTTAGTGGTGCTTGATACCGCAGGAAGTGGGAAAGAAGAAGCTAAAATTGTAGCGGTTCCTGAAGATTATGCTGAAGCGCTCAAAAAGCAGGTGTTGTATGAAAAAGCGCTGCACGATGAGGGTGACCTGGATTGTTTGCCAAATGAAGATTTATCCGACGAGCAGAGTTCGTCTTTTCCCACGCCACGAACGCGCACTAAAGCGATAGATTCTTCCCATTCAAATGAAGAAGTATTAAATCGACGGTCCGTGAAAGACATCATTATTCACGGTATCACCAACAATCGCGTGTGGATCATACTGGGTGCTGCGGCACCTTTCTATGACGATGTGTTCGGTCTGGTTTCAGAGTGGTTAGCCGATAAAGGCTTGCAGCTTAATCAGCTGGTTGGTGAACAAACGGTTGCGTGGTGGCAATTTGGATTGTATGCCTTTGTCATTCTCATGATGCTTATGGCGTTAGTGGCACTGCTGAGTGTTGGTGGCGCGCTTTTCACTTTTTACGGCTACACACTTTCACGAACAGGTGATCGCTATATCCGTCGCAGCGGCTTGCTTAATAAACTGGAAGTCAGCATGCGAGCTTCACGCATCCAAATGATTACGGCGAAGCAAGACTGGCTGGATAAAATACTAAAGCGGGTGAATTTGTATTTTGAGCAGAACTCAACGGCTGGGCAGCAAATGCAAGAACTGATGTCGCCAAATAAGCTTATTGTGCCATCGGTAACCGAAGATGAAGCCTTCGCGCTTAGTCAAGAAGTGATGCCTGGATGTGACCTGCGAGGTCAAGATTATCAAACCATTAGTAAGCGATTTATTACTTTTTGGTTGCTTGCGGGCTGGACGTTGCCTTTTATTACCTTTTTCACTATTGGCGCTGTGTCATCCCATCTAGATATTATGCTAGGTTCACTCGTTGTCTTTAGTGCGGTATCGCTGTTACTCACGCTTAGGTGGTGGCGATGGGGTATAGCCTACGACAGTAAGTACGTTTATATAAGGCGAGGTAGAATAGGCATCGACTATCAATGCTTTGAGCCCTATAAAGCGCAGCAAGTTATCGTTAAGCAAAGCGTGTTTATGAAGCGAAGAAAACAGGCCACCGTTAAGTTTGTACTGGCTTCGGGGGCGGTGACTGTGCCGTTTCTACCAGAAGACTACGTTAATAAACTAGCTGATAGTGTGCTATTCGAGGTGGAGTCAACCAGAAGGTCTTGGATGTAACGTACACTGTTTCTTTGAGCGCTGCTTTTTTATACGTTTTTTATGCAAATAGACCGAGTTTATGTAATGGTAGGTATTTAGTTGCTTAACCTTGCGTTTATATGGATATTCTTGATTACAGTGTCATCGCGATTTACCTCATCACTTTACTCGTCATCGGCTTTAGCTTGCGTGGACAGCAGTCAAAGAAAGATTATTTTCTCGCTGGAAGAAGCTTAAGTTGGAAACCGCTGTTACTTTCAGTGATGGCGACGCAACTCTCGGCGGTCAGTTTCATTTCCGCTCCTGCATTTGTCGGCTTCCGTGAGGGTGGAGGGCTGATTTGGCTCTCTTATGAACTGGCAGTTCCGTTAGCCATGCTTTTACTCATTACCACCGTGTTGCCTACATTATACCGAAGCGGTGTGGTGAGTATTTATGACTATCTTGAGCGACGTTTCTCTACCTCTACTCGTATTTGTATCAGTGTTGTATTTCAATTTAGCAGAGCCTTCGCTACCGGCATAATGGTTTACGCGCTATCCATTATATTGCAAGGAACCATGCAGGTTTCATCCACGCAGGCAATATTACTCATTGGTGTGATTACCGTTTTGTACTCCTTACAAGGAGGCATGAAAGCAGTTGTATATGGTGACGCGGTACAAATGGTTGTCATCGTTTTGGGCACAGCTATCTGCATTGCTTTTGGTCTTAACGCATTAGGCGGTTGGGAGCACTTTTTACAGTTACTTCCAAGCGAGCGGGTCTCTACCCTTAATTTTTCATCTCTGGGTTTTGATGGTGACGGCTTCGGCTTTTTTCCTATGGTGCTAGGTGGCGTGATCCTCTACGCCTCATACTACGGTTGTGATCAATCAGAAGCACAGAGGGCATTGTCAGCGAAATCGGAAAGCGATCTTAAAAAGATGATGTTAGCCAATGGCATTTTTAGGTTCCCTATAACACTTCTATATTGTTTAGCAGGCTTGGTGGTCGGCACACTAGCGTTTAACGACGCCAACTTGCTATCGCAAATTCCTAAAGATAATCCGGACTGGCTTATGCCGGTCTTTATTCTTAATTATTTACCTCATGGGCTTATCGGCTTGCTTGTGGTCGCTATTCTTGCGGCAGCCATGTCATCACTGAGCTCAGCAATAAACTCTCTTGCCGCTGTTTCGCTTGAAGATTATTTCAAACTCACTCGGAAACGCGCAAAACCTGAAGGCTACCTGAATCATGCTAAGTTTGCGGGCTTGCTTTGGGGAGGGATTATTTTGCTGCTTTCGCTCAATGCTGGCGATATAGCGCCTACCGTAATAGAAGCGGTGAACAAAGTGGGCTCTGTTTTTTTTGGTCCTGTCTTGGCTGTGTTTCTACTTGGCATGCTAACGAAGAAGATAAATGCCACACAGGTCAATACCGGCCTGATGTGTGGCGTGCTGACTAATTTGTCGTTCGCATTTTTTGTCGAGGACGTGTTTTGGTTTTGGTGGAATGTAACGGGGTTCGCGAGCACAGTGATACCCGCTATTATCTTGTCTGTTTTGTCAGCTAATGATGAAAACGATACAGCGACGATCACCACCTCTGGTCAACGACGCTTACTGATTGATAAGCCGATTGCCACCCTATTGCTTGGCTATTTTTGCTTATTGGTCGTGGTTTGCTACTTAATGCCGCGTTGGCTGCAGTAGACTCAGTGATTTAGGCCTCTACTGTTTTGGCGACTGAGTCTCTCAGAATAATCTGATCTTTGCCCGCGTGCTTAGCTTCGTATAAGCGCGCATCAGCCACTTCTAACTGCGACTCCAAGCACTTGTGTTCCTCGGTACATACGCCGATACTGCACGTGATATTGAACTTGTGATTGGTAAAAATAGTAGAGCGCACTGCATCCATAAACGCTGAAAGCGCAGATAGATACACTTTAGGCGGCCTTACTGATACCACCGTAAATTCTTCACCCCCATAGCGCACAATAAGATCGTCGGGGAAGTAATCTTTTAACAATGCTGCAAATTCCTGCAATAACATGTCACCCGTTTTATGGCCGTAGGTATCGTTTACACTTTTGAAGTTGTCAGCATCGATCATAGACACAATGACATCCTTTCTCGACGCTTTATTGGCAAATAACTCCTCTGCTTTTTCGTAGAGAAAACGGCGATTGTATACCTTGGTTAGCGGGTCTAAGTTTGCTGAATTTCTAATGGTTTGAATCATTTCTTGTGATTCAAGGTTTTGCATAATTCTGCAGTAGAATTCTTCGTGATAAAACGGTTTGGACAGGAAGTCATTGGCGCCGCTCTTAATGAATTTCGAGGTCAACACGCTGTCGCCGTTTGCCGATAAACCGATAAATACCAAGTCTTGCATGCGTTTTTCGTGGCGTATTGCTTTAACTAGTTCATAGCCGTCCATATTGGGCATACGGTGATCGGCAATAACCATTTTAATATCGCGGTGATTATCAAGCTCTTCTAACGCTTCTAAGCCATCGTTCGCTTCATGTACCTGAAATTGGAATTTGCGAAGTAATGAACAAATGTGATTTCGGCTCGTTCTAGAATCTTCCACCACCAACACTTTGGTAGTGAGATTCTTTCTTAAACGGTCTACAAGTTTAGACACTTGAAGGTATGAATAGCGAGACTCTTTTGTGATGTAATCCAGTACGCCCTGATCGAGTAACTGAGCACGGGTAAATTCGTCGAAATTTCCAGTAAGTACGATGGTTGGAACGTTGTAGGAAAGTGCAAGCTCAACGCTCTCGCCGTTGGGCGCGTCGGGAAGGTTTAAGTCGACGATGGCTGCCAAGTATTCGGTGTCACTCTCGAGAGCACTTTTCGCTTCCGCAAGATCTTCGCACAGATCACACGTAAAGTGAGGATTATCCTCAATAAGTTTGTTTACAATCTTTCGGACAGTGAGACTGTCTTCTACTACAAGAACTTTATACATGTGATCTACTCTCGGCACTTAGGCTTCGATAATAACCAATTATAGACAAAAAAGCCCTCAAAGAGAGGGCGTTTTATACTTATGTCTAAATAATTTTATTCTTATATAACATTGCGTTGTACTAACTTTGTTCAGCGGGAACACGCACGGAGCCTTCCATCAAAATACGTGCGCTTCTGCTCATTACAGCTTGCTTAATTTGCCATTTGTTATCTTCAAACGTAGCTTTTGCTCCTACTCTAAGCGTTCCAGATGGATGCCCAAAAGTAACCGAGTCTCTTTCGTCGCCGCCAGCTGCGATATTTACAAGAGTGCCGGGTATCGCCGCAGCCGCTGCGATCGCGACTGCTGCCGTGCCCATCATAGCATGATGAAGTTTCCCCATAGACAGTGCGCGAACCAATACATCAATGTCTGAACCCAAAATATCTTTGCCACTGGAAGCTTGGTAACCTCTTGGAGGTGCAACGAACGCGACTTTTGGTGTGTGCTGCCTGTTTGCAGCTTCACCCACATCATTGATGAGCCCCATCTGAACCGCGCCGTGTGCACGAATTGCTTCGAACTTGGACAGCGCCTCGGAGTCGCTGTTTATATCATCCTGCAGTTCAGTGCCTGTGTAGCCAATATCTTCTGCGTTGATGAAAATAGTAGGAATACCCGCGTTTATCATGGTCGCCTGAAGTGAGCCTACGCCTGGAACTTCAAGTGTGTCGACTAATCGTCCTGTCGGGAAGATTGCCCCTTCACCGTCAGCTGGGTCAACAAAGGCCACTTCTACTTCTGCGGCAGGGAAGGTGACACCGTCTAGTTCAAAGTCGCCCGTTTCCTGTACTTCCCCGTTAGTCATTGGCACCTTAGCGATAATGGCTTTGTTGATATTGGCTTGCCAAATGTTGACGGTGGCAATGCCGTTTTCTGGTAATTTACTTCTATTCACTAGCCCATTGGTTATCGCAAATGCGCCTACGGCTGCCGTTAGGTTTCCGCAGTTTCCACTCCAGTCTACGAATGGCTTGTCTATGGCTACTTGACCAAATAGATAGTCGACATCGTAACCTTCACGTTCACTTTTGCTTAAGATAACGGTTTTGCTGGTACTTGATGTAGCACCGCCCATACCGTCGGTTTGTTTACCGTACGGATCGGGGCTGCCAATTACGCGCAGAAGCAGGGCATCGCGCGCCGGACCTGGCTTTTGCGCGGCTTCTGGCAAATCGGTTAAATTGAAAAACACACCCTTACTGGTACCGCCACGCATGTAGGTAGCCGGTACTCGAAGTTGTGGCGCATACTTTGTCATGTTTTTTCCTTTCGTCGGTATGAGTGCGTTGAGGCACAGTTGAAACACGCCGTAAATACATCCTTGTAGGCTCTCGGGGCGCGTCCATGCGCCCCGAAGGTTTCAACCGTGCCTCAACGCACTCTTAAACTAAAAACTATTTTATCTGGAGAGAAGTAAGGTTGTTCGTGATTTGAAACACGCTGTGAACACATCCATGTGCGCTCCCCAGCCGCATCCTTGCGGCTGGAGGGTTTCAAATCACAAACAGCTTCCAACCAAACTAGCTGATACTAGCTACGGAGGAGGTGGATTAGTTTCAGGGCCCTCAACTCGCAAGGATGCGAGTTGGGAGCCTATAGGGACGTATTCACGGCGTGCCCTGTAACTGGTTCACCTCCTCCCACTGAAAGGTCTTCCTATCACAATCAGCTAGCTTCAGCTTCTAAGAAGTCCTTGGCGAAGCGCTGTAATACACCGCCTGCGCTGTAAATAGAGACTTCTTCTGCGGTATCTAGGCGACAGGTTACTGGTACTTCTAGCTGCTCACCGTTTTGGCGGTTTACTACTAGCGTAAGCGTTGCCCCTGGTGACGGTTCGCCGCTTACGTCGTACGTTTCTGTGCCATCTAGCTCAAGGGTTTTACGTGTTGTGCCTGGTTTAAACTCAAGGGGTAATACGCCCATACCAATTAGATTAGTGCGGTGAATACGTTCGAAACCTTCAGCTACAATCACTTCAACACCCGCAAGGCGCACGCCCTTGGCTGCCCAGTCTCGTGACGAGCCCTGACCGTAGTCAGCGCCAGCAACAATAATCAGCGGCTGTCTGCGGTTCATGTAGGTTTCAATAGCTTCCCACATGCGCATAACTTGTCCTTCTGGCTCAACGCGCGCCAGTGAACCTTGCTTCACTTCACCGTTTTCCAGCACCATCTCGTTGAACACTTTCGGGTTCGCAAGGGTAGCGCGCTGTGCGGTTAAGTGGTCACCACGGTGTGTGGCATACGAGTTAAAGTCTTCTTCCGGTAAGCCCATTTTGTGGAGGTATTCACCTGCCGCGCTGCTGGCTAAAATAGCGTTTGAAGGCGACAAGTGATCGGTGGTGATGTTATCTCCCAAAATAGCCAGTGGACGCATACCTTTCATGGTGCGCTCAGCATCCATTGCGCCTTCCCAATAGGGCGGGCGACGAATGTAGGTGCTCATTTCACGCCAGTCATAAAGCGGGTTAATGTCTTTGCCGTAGTCCACGCTTAAATCGAACATTGGCTCGTACACTTTTCTGAAGTGCTCTGGTTTAACCGATTTCGCTACAATAGCGTCAATCTCTTCATCGCTTGGCCAAATGTCTTTAAGCGTTACTGGGTTGCCTTCTTTGTCGGTACCCAATACGTCTTTTTCAATATCAAAGCGCACGGTACCGGCGATGGCGTAAGCTACAACCAGTGGTGGCGATGCTAAGAATGCTTGCTTTGCGTAAGGGTGAATACGGCCGTCGAAGTTACGGTTACCCGACAATACTGCTGTTGAGTAAAGATCGCGGTCGATGATCTCTTGCTGAATTTTAGGGTCTAGCGCGCCGCTCATACCGTTACAGGTAGTACACGCAAAGGCAACCACGCCAAAGCCTAAATCTTCCAGCTCGCTCATCAGGTTAGCTTCTTCAAGATACAGCTTAACGGCCTTAGAGCCTGGTGCTAGTGAGCTCTTAACCCACGGCTTACGGGTTAAACCGCGCGCGTTGGCATTTCGAGCAAGTAAACCTGCAGCAATTACATTGCGTGGGTTAGATGTATTGGTACAACTTGTGATAGCCGCGATAATAACCGCGCCATCAGGCATTTTGCCTTCCTCCTCGGTCCACTTCGCTGCTATACCGCGACTTTCTAAATCGCTGGTAGGTAAACGTGCGTGTGGGTTAGAAGGGCCAGCCATGTTACGGCCAACAGCAGAAAGGTCGAACGTAAGCACCCGCTCATACTCGGCAGTTTCTAAATCATCAGCCCATAAACCTGTGTGCTTAGCATATTGCTCAACTAGTGCAATTTGCTTTTCCTCACGTCCTGTTAGGCGCAAGTAATCAATAGTTTGCTGGTCAATGTAAAACATGGCTGCAGTGGCGCCGTATTCCGGTGTCATGTTCGAAATAGTAGCACGGTCGCCCAGCGTCAGGTGCGATGCACCTTCACCATAGAATTCAAGATAAGCAGAGACTACGCGCTCTTTACGCAAGAATTCAGTAAGCGCTAATACAATGTCGGTAGCCGTAATACCTGGCTGTGGTTTGCCGGTAAGTTCAACACCTACAATGTCGGGCAAACGCATGTAAGACGCGCGGCCCAACATTACGCTTTCCGCTTCAAGACCGCCCACACCTACGGCAATAACGCCAAGAGCATCAACATGCGGCGTATGGCTGTCTGTACCCACTAGCGTATCAGGGAAGGCAACGCCGTCGCGAGCTTGAATAACCGGCGACATACGCTCCAAGTTGATTTGGTGCATAATGCCGTTACCCGGGGGGATAACATCCACGTTCTTAAATGCCGTTTTTGTCCAGTTGATAAAGTGGAAACGGTCGTCGTTACGTCTGTCTTCAATTGCACGGTTTTTTTCAAACGCGTCTTTCTCAAAACCAGCATGCTCTACAGCTAATGAGTGATCCACAATCAACTGTGTTGGAACTACGGGGTTAACCTTCGCCGGATCGCCGCCCTTTGCGGCAATAGCATCGCGAAGCCCCGCTAAGTCTACCAGTGCCGTTTGACCTAAAATGTCATGACACACTACGCGAGCAGGAAACCACGGAAAGTCCAAGTCGCGCTTACGATAAATCAGCTGTTTAAGTGAGTCGGTAAGCATTTCAGGGGCGCATTTGCGCACCAAGTTCTCAGCCAGTACACGTGAGGTGTAAGGCAGCTTGGCGTAGGCGCCAGGCTCAATAGCATCTACCGCTTCACGGGTATCGAAAAAATCGATACCCGCGTTTGGAAGCGGTTTACGGTAATCAATATTCATAAAACCCCAACCTTAATCTTAAGCGCGTTCGCTGATAGCAGGCACTGGGCGAAGTTCTTCGCCTGTGTATTCTGCTGACGGGCGAATAATACGGTTGTCAGCGCGCTGTTCCATAACGTGTGCCGCCCAACCAGTTAGACGAGACATTACGAAGATTGGTGTGAACAACGGCGTAGGAATACCCATGAAGTTGTACGCAGAGGCATGGAAGAAATCGGCGTTACAGAAAAGTTTCTTCTCGCGCCACATCACTTCTTCACAGCGAACAGACACAGGGTAAAGTACGTCGTCACCCACATCAGCAGCCAGTTTTTCAGACCATTTCTTGATAATTTCGTTACGCGGGTCAGAGTCTGAGTAAATAGCATGGCCAAAGCCCATGATCTTCTCTTTGCGCTCAAGCATGCCCATCATTTTTTCTTCTGCGTCATCAGCAGAGGTAAAGCCCTCGATCATTTCCATGGCGGCTTCGTTAGCACCACCGTGAAGCGGGCCGCGAAGTGAGCCGATAGCACCCGTTACACAAGAATGCATATCAGATAAGGTTGAAGCGCAAACACGTGCAGTGAAGGTAGACGCGTTAAATTCATGCTCTGCATAAAGAATTAACGATACATGCATGACCTGTTCGTGAAGTTCACGTGGCTTTTCGCCATGAAGCATATGAAGGAAGTGACCTCCAATTGAGTCGTCATCGGTTTCAACGTCTACGCGCACGCCGTCGTGCGAGAAGCGGTACCAGTAACAAATGATACTTGGGAAGCAAGCTAACATACGGTCTGTCACGTCTTGCTGCTGGTCAAAGCTCGTTTCCATTTCAAGGTTACCTAGCATTGAGCAGCCCGTGCGAAGTACGTCCATTGGGTGAGCATTTTTTGGTATGCGCTCTAGCACTTCTTTAAGCGCTGTAGGAAGGCCGCGCATGCTGCGAAGTTTTGTTTTATAAGCGTCTAGCTCAGACTGGTTAGGTAGCTTGCCCTTTAGAATAAGGTACGCTACTTCTTCAAATTGACAGTTTTGCGCTAAGTCTTTTACGTCGTAGCCACGATACGTTAAACCAGAACCTGATTTACCTACGGTTGATAATGCTGTTTTGCCTGCAACTTGGCCGCGTAAACCCGCGCCACTTAACTGTTTAGCCATCTTGTTGTCTCCGGTCTTGTAAAATTTGTAAGGTACTTTTTTAAAAATTTAGAAATAAAAACTATATTGAACTCATCAGGCGAGTGGGGTGCGAGGCACCGAGAGAGTGGGGGCGGTGCACGGGGCGTTACCCCTTTGAGGCATGGATGCCGAAACGGAGCCCCCATGGATGGGTTCACGGCGTGGTAACGCCCTGTGTACCGTTCCAGCTTCAATGGTGCCTCGCACCTCACTCGCTTCCTGCTGTTTCGTATTCGTGTTAGTTCTTACCTTCTGCGAATAGAGCATCTAGTTTTTGCTCGTACTCGTGGTAGCCAAGATAATCGTACAGTTCCATGCGTGTCTGCATGCTGTCGACAACGGCTTTTTGGTCGCCGTTTTCAAGTATAGATTTGTAAACCATTTCTGCTGCTTTATTCATCGCACGGAATGCACTTAGTGGGTAAAGCACCATGTCGGCACCCCATTCACCAAGCTCTTCTTTATTCCATAGTTCGGTTTTGCCGAACTCAGTGATATTGGCAAGGATTGGAACGTCTAGCGCTTCAGCAAATGCACGGTAATGTTCTTCGGTTTGCACTGCTTCGGCGAATATGCCGTCAGCTCCCGCTGCAACATAGGCTTTTGCGCGTTCAATGGCTTTGTCTAAACCTTCTTGTGCGAACGCGTCGGTGCGCGCCATAATAAAAAAGTCTGGGTCAGTTCTAGCGTCAACTGCAGCTTTTATGCGGTCTACCATTTCTTCTGTGCTAACAATTTCTTTGTTAGGACGGTGACCACAGCGTTTTTGGGCTACCTGATCTTCCATATGAACTGCCGCCGCGCCTGCTTTTTCCATATCGCGAATAGTTTTGGCAATGTTAAATGCGCCGCCCCAACCGGTGTCGATGTCTACCATGAGCGGAAGATCGCACGCGCTGGTAATGCGCTGAACGTCTGCAATCACATCATTAAGTGACGTCATGCCTAAGTCCGGTAGGCCGTAAGACGCATTCGCTACGCCGCCACCTGAAAGATAAATCGCTTGGTGCCCAATAGCCTTTGCCATCATGGCAGTATAGGCGTTAATGGTGCCGACAATTTGTAGCGGTTTGTTGTTCTCTAATGCGGTTCTGAATTTCTTTCCTGCACTCATGATAATCACTCGCTTATTTGAAAGTAGGGTAGAGGTGAATTAGGTATGAAGAAGACTGAGTGGTGTTAACCATGATTAAGCTTCTTCTCAATATTATTTTTTGAATAAAGAATATGGCGACGCATTAGCATTTCAGCCAGTTCCTCGTCGCGATTGGCAATAGCGTTAACGATGTGTCTGTGTTCATCAAAGGCGGTACTTACGCGAGGGCCAGCCATACCGAGCTGTACGCGATACATACGAACAAGATGGTAAAGCCCGTCTACAAGTACGCTGATGAGATGATCGTTTTTACTGCCGGTTACAATTCTGTAGTGAAAGTCTACATCGCCGGCTTCTTGATAATAGCTTTGACCGTCTTTTACTTTATCGAAGTGGCTATCAAGCAACGCCTGCATGTCGGCAATTTCTTCATCGCTCATGTAGCGTGCAGCCAAGCGGGCGGCCATACCCTCTAATGCTTCGCGCACTTGGTATAGCTGAATAAGGCCTTCGGGGGACAGTGCAACCACACGGGCACCCACGTTAGCTTTACGTTCCACCAAGTGACAGGTAGCGAGACGATTGATGGCTTCACGAATAACGGCGCGACTGACTTCATACTTTGTCGACAATTCCATTTCACTCAGCTTACTGCCTGCTGGAATGATACCCTCAACAATATCCTTTCTTAATTGAAAGAAAGTGCGGTCGGCATTGGTGATGGCTTGTTCGCTTTTTACTAACACTGTATAGAATCTTAAAATGGCTAATGTCGACAATATATGCCCATTTTGGCGTTTTTTCAACCTTGAAAGGTTTGGATTGTCGACAACGAGAGTAAGATATTAGTCTGATAGTCTTGTTTAGCGGCCTGTGTTGACAGTTGTGCAATGGTTTAATGCGATACGCAAACAGAGCCATGTGTCAATTTACGCCCATTAGGCGAACCTTGCGCAACCATATTGATAGCTACTGCCCGGACGGAGGAGGGAATTTGGTAACGAAAGTTACATACAGAGGTTCTGAGCTAAAGAATGATTCAAGCCAATGGTGATTTGTTTAAAGTTTGTCCATCTGGTCTAGGTCTTCTTTGCTTTATTCGCTTAGGTGTTGTGAAGAGATAGAGTAAATTATCTTTATGATATCTAATTGTTTTTATGGAATTTATACATACTTTTTGTTTGATGCTTAACCTAACCAATTAGTCTAATTTTGAAGTCTTATTTTAGTAAAAGTGTAATATTTTACTTTGCAAGATCGTAATCTAACGGTAACATATCGTTCCAGTCTTCAAGCCTAAATTCTTCGTACTGAATTTTAGAGGGCTGGAAAAGTAAGTTCTACTTTTAAAGCAGACTTTCATTGAAAGTAAGTTTGTAATGTTTTATTGCGACTTACTTTTTTATTGCCTGTAATCCAGTATAAGCACAAGGTTATGTGCGCCTCTTAAATTAGTGAGTTTAGTCTTTCAAAGTTCCAAAGAAGAACTTGAAGCGGCCTAAAAATATTATTACACCTAACACTCACGCAAAGGGGTTATACCATGAAAACCAATACTGACGTGTCTAAGGCACTCGCCAGTAAGCTTTCACCTGTCGCACTAGCAGTAGCGATGACCGTTCCAGCAATTTCAAATATTGCCGTTGCCCAAGAAGCAGAAGCAACTGAAGAGCAACAATTTGAAGCCATTACCGTTACCGCAACAAAACGCCCTCAAGTTATCTATGAAGTTCCAATTGCTATTAGCGCCTTCGATGGCGACAAGTTAGCTGACCAAGGTATTACTGACCTGACTGACGTTGGTAAATTCGTTCCAAACCTAAATGTTACTGGTTTCTCTGCCGGCCACACATCGTCTGTAAACCCATTTATTCGTGGTATTGGTCTTCAAGATCACCTAATCACAACCGATCCGGGTGTGAGTGTTTATGTAGACGGTGTTTATCTGGGCCGTCAGGTTGGTCAAAACTGGAGCCTAAATAATATTGAGCGTATTGAGGTACTTCGTGGCCCTCAAGGTACGCTATATGGTCGTAACTCGATTGGTGGTGCAATTAACATCATCACAAAAGAGCCAGACCAAGGTGATGTAACCAAAATCAACACTGAATTTGGTACACGTGGTCGCGTTAAAGCTGATCTTTTTGTTAACCACGGTCTTTCAGAAACCGTAGCGTTTAACATGAACCTGTCATTTAACAAGCGCGATGGTCTTGGTGAGTTCATCAACGTGCCTAACGCCGAGTACGATGTTGGTGAGACTGAAGATGTTTCTGGCCGCGTTTCTCTTAAGTGGGAGCCATCAAATGACTTCCGCATGGTATTAACTGCAGATGCTAACAATGGTGACGGCGGTCTGCGTCCTTACACTGTGCTAATTGATGAAGTGGGTTCAGATCGCTACTTCGGTGGTCAGAATGGTGTTGGCGTACCGTTACGAAACACAGATGTGACACCTGAAGGCGCTGATATCTACGACAATGCAACAGGTACTGAAGCAGTAACTGGCGTGTCGAACGAAGCGCGTGGTCTTTCACTCACTACGGAGTGGGACATTAACGAAGACTACACTGCAAAGGTTGTTGCAAGCCAGCGTACATCTAAGTACAAAGCAGGTCTTGATGATGACGGTACAATTTACTCGTTGGATCAGTTCCCTGAGCGTGGCGAAGCCGATCAAACATCAATCGAACTTCAGCTTAACGGCTATATCAACGAATACACTGACTTTGTTGCTGGTGTTTACTACTTCAATGAAGAAGGTAGCAACCGTCAAGGTGACGACTCTAGTTTTGACGGTGGGGCTAACCTGCTAGAGCTCGATCAAGAAACCACTTCAAAAGCGGTTTACGTTAACGTTCGCCGTGACTTAACTGATGAGCTTAGCCTTTCTGGTGGCCTTCGTTACACGAAAGATGAAAAAGAAGCATCAGCGAACGTATTTTCAGCACTTGGTACTATCTATGATTCAAATGATTGGGACGAAGTGACGTGGGAACTCGCCACTAACTACACATTTGAAAATGGCATGACAGGCTATGCGACAATTCAGTCTGGCTACCAGTCGGGTCAATTCCCAGCACGTCCTTACTGCCTAATTGGTGAGTTCTTCGGTGCAGGTGGCTTTGATGATATCGAAGGCGCTCAAGCGGCGGTTCGCGCAAATAACTGTTTTACGGCGTCTGACAATATTACTGCTACTAACTATGAAGTAGGTATTAAAGGTCGTGTGAATGATTACTTCGACATTAGCGTTGCAGTATTTAACACTGAGTTTGAAGATCTTCCTTACCAAGTAAGTCGCGTGAGCGAAGGTGGCTTCGACACCGCAAACCTTGTGGTAGAGCAAACATCTCGTGGTGTTGAAGCTGATGCTACGTTTACCTATGGCAACTTCAGCATGATGACCAGCGTTGGTTATATGGATGTTGATGTTGAAGAGCAAGATGGATTCAATCCTGTAGCGCCACTTACTCCAGACCTAACCCTTGCAATTGGTCCGCAGTATACCTTTGAGCTTGATGGTGGTGATTCAATTCGCGTACGTGCAGATTACTCATATCGTGCAGAAATGTATGGTGAGCCTACTTCAGCACCTGAGCGTATGACTAAACTTGATAGCCGTGAGCTTGTTAACTTCGACATCGCTTATACGCCAGCGAATGATGCGTATACTGTTGCACTTTACGGTCGCAATATTTTTGATGAGCGTTACGACAATGCACGCTTGAATACAGGTGACTACATCCTGCAAATTCTAAGCAACGACGCAAGCGAGTTTGGTGTTAGATTCTCAACTGAATTCTAATAGCTACAACGAGTTACAATTATAAAGCCAGTCTAAAGACTGGCTTTTTTTTGCTTATTTTTTCTTGTTTTATCTTCATTATTAGCATAGTTTTAAAACTGTTCTAAAAATGCCCAGCAACTATTTATGAAAGTGAAAGCACTTTACGGTATTGGTTTTCTTGTTGTTAATATGCTTTTGTCAGGGTGTACCTACACGGTGTATTTACCCGACGATGAAGATATAAACGCGAAGAAAAACGGCAAGGTTGTAGTTGCTAAACCTGAATTTGGTAACCAATGTCGTTATAGCGGAAACGGTGAGTATGGCGCGTGCCCAACGTCAAATAGTGAAATGGTTGGAACATCGTGTTCTTGTCCAACACCTTCAGGGCAGATTATGGGAACGGTGTCGAAATAGAAGACGTGCTTTTGTAGTAAGTAGGGCCTTTCAATCATACGGAGATGGAGCGTGGGATTGTTTACCAGTTTTAAAAAATCGCGGTTAGAAAAAAAGTTTAAGAAAAACGAATGGGTAATCATTCAACCTATTCCGTTCGCTCAATTTGAACAACTTATCGTAGACCATGTAGACGGAGGTTGGGAAATAGAAGATGACTACGAACGGCTCGCTGAAACGACCGCTAAGTGGCAGTGTGAATTACGCAAAGGTACGAGTATTTTAACCTGCGTATGGACCGCTAAACAGCAAGGTATCGTATACGGTCCCGAACGCGTGCTTACCGGTTTGTCTGAAAAGCTAAATATACCGACGTCTACAGCAATTGCTACGACGTGGTTTTAAGCCTTTATTATAGCCAACCTTTTTGTTTAGCTATGCGAGCAGCATCTACGCGGTTGGTCGCATCGAGCTTTGAAATAGCCTCAGAGAGGTAGTTTCTTACCGTACCTTCAGATAAAAACAGTGATTGAGCAATGCCTTGGGTTTTAAGCCCTTCTGAAGCAAGTTTTAGTGCGGACATTTCTTTTTGCGACAGTGGATTGTTGTCGTCAAGAGCCATGATGGCGAGCTCAGTCGAAATTACCTTTTCTCCCGCAGAGACTTTGTGAATGGCATCTATCAGGTAGTCGCTGTCAGACTCTTTCAATATAAAACCCTTAACCCCTAAACTTAATGCACGCTTGATGTAGCCTGGTTTAGAAAAGGTAGTCATTAATACCACCTTGGTATTGAGATTTTGCTTTGCAATGTGGGCGGCTAGATCTAGCCCTGAAACCAGCGGCATTTCAATATCGCTTAAAATAATGTGTGGTGCAGGGTTATCATTTAAATAATCAATGGCTTCCTTTCCATTACTGCACTTTTCAACAATGGTTAAGTCGTCTTCTAATGACAGAAGCATGGCAATGGCATCGCGAACCAGCGACTGATCTTCAACAATCAAAATGGTAGTTGGCGCTTTTGAGTTCATAGGGAAGCCTTATGTGACAAAGCTTGCTCGGCAGTAAGCTGAACCCTGACAATAGGGTGGGGAAGGAAAGAAATGTCCACATCCGCATGAATAGACGCCGCGCGTTCTCTAATTCCCATTAATCCGTTTCCTTCTTTAATTGATGCGGTGTTCTCAACTACGCCATGATCTTTATAGGTCATTTTCACGGTTTGCTCATTAACTTCAAGATCAAGGGATACCGCGTTACCGTTTGAATAGCGTAAGGTATTGGTTGTCAGCTCTTTGATAATAAGCGCAAGCTGGCTTTCTTGTTTAGCGCTTAAACGTGCTTCAGCGCCGCCTTCAATATCGGTTGTAACATTAAAGCCGTTTTCTTCTAACAGTGATTTGTCTTTTGCTATTTCATCGCTAAGAGAAAGCTGCTTGATATCTGACACTGCTTGACGAATATCACTCAGTAGCGCTTGAGAAAGCTGTGCCAGCGCTTTCACCTCGCGATGCGCGTCTTCAATCTTATCTTTGCTTATGAGTTTATCGGCCAGTTGTGCCTTTAACGAAATAGAGCTGAGTGCGTGACCCGCAACATCATGTAAGTCTCTGCCTATTCGCTCACGTTCAGCGATCGCAGACAATACTCGTAGTGCTTCGGCTTGCTGGCTCTCTTTCAGACTATGGAGCGTTTCTTTGCGCTCCATAACACCAAACCCGAATAGCACTAAGCTGTTGAGCAACGAAGCACTTAAAAGAAAATGTGCGTTATTAAATACGGTAATGTGCAGTGACACGAGTACCAGCATCATCACGCCTATGCTCATTATGCCTGTCTTGAGCGAATTGTAATAACCTACGATAAAAGCAATAAAGCCGATAATGGTTGCGCCACCAGGGTTTTGAAAGCTGCATGCTACCGAAAGTAGAAACATGAGTAGCAAATAAGTGGGCAGTGTTTTAACAGGCTGGTTTATGGCTTTAATGTAAAGAATGACAAAGCTAAGGTATCCCAGGGTTTGAAGTACCCATGTTTCGATGGGAAGAGGACGGGAAATAATGAGTGGAACAAAGAAGAACAGTGAAAAAAACAAGCTTCCGTGAGACCAGCGCTTTTTCCGTCCACTTGCCAAAAGGGGCATGTCAGGCGCGGTGCTCTCGTTTTTGACGGCAGGCACCGCGCTGTAACTATCTTGTATGCTTTTATTGCTGAGCATTGTGAGTACTTCGTCCCTACTGAAATACAACGGCAGACTTGCTAGTAATTAGCAGCGTACCAGAGATAATCAACATAATACCCAGCACGGCATAAATGTCGAAAGTTTGTTTCCAAAATACCACCGAAGCAGCAGTGATAAGTGCGATTCCCATACCCGACCAAATGGCGTAGGCGACCCCAATTCCCATATTCTTTAAGACCATGGCAAACAGCATCCCAGATATCGCGTAGAAAAAGATAGCGCCGTACCCAAAAGCCCACTTCTCCCATCCGTTCGACATTTTAAGCAGCATGGTAGCGGTAACTTCGGTGATAACTGCAACTGCTAAAAGTAAATAAGTCATAATGCATTCCTTCTTAGTTAAAGTGAAATTAGTTAGATTTGATTGATTGAAAACGGCGTTCAAGGGTGATTAATGACACAATGTAGACAGCGACAATCACAGCCGATATTGCCTCTACCCGTGCATCGGGAAACAAGTACCAGGCGGCGACAATGCCGAAGGTTCTGGTTAGCGTGTGAAAGTAGCCTATCCAGTGTTCGATAGCCCATGATAAAGGCATCCACATCAGGCCTGCGAGAATGCCAATACTCAATGGAACGGTGGTGTGGTCGATGGCTGCAACGGGAAGCGCAATGGCAAATACCATTAGGCTCATGATCATGCCAACGAAGAAAAGACGATCAAAACTGTTCTTTGCTGCCTTCTTGGCAAAAAATCGCTCGCCGGTGAGGTAGGAGAGACCTGCACCGAGGTAGAAGATGGCACCTGTGCCGATATACAGCAACCAGGTTATGGTTAATTCAGATACAAAAGGAGCGCTGATACCAAGCAGAGCCCAAACAACAGTGCCTGCCAGCGGCATGGCAATGAATCGGTTCTTTTTAAAATCTTCGCGCTGCTGTTCCAACGGGATGGAAGCATTCTGAGCGGGAGTTATTGACGAAGCGTGAGATACTTGTTCCATGAGCTTTACCTGATGTTGTAATGTCTATAGGTAAAGTATGCCGAGGTACCTCAGATTGCGTTAGTCACAAACGTCACCAATCGCGTATGACAATTGTCATCAGTTCACTTAATGAAGCCTATGAACTAAGTCTGTCGTGCTTTTTTCGCTTTTCGTTTGTTTAACACTGAATCACCATCTTCCTTAGACAGCATTAAGCTATCGTAAATGCTGACAAGTGCTACTGCGGCCATAAACATCATAGATAGCGTAAACGTTTGTAGGTTTGGCATATTGGCGCTTTGTCCAAGAATGAATGCTGCAGCAGCGATAGCAAGCGCAGAAAGGGTAATGCCAAGACCGCGGTTCATTTGCATTAAAATGGCGCCTAGCGTGTTTGCGTCTCGCATTTTATTGGGTGGTACGTCGGCAAAAGCAATGGTGTTTATTAACGTTAAGTGCATTGAGCGAGTAATACCGTTAACAAATAAAATAACGGCAATAGTAAATGACGATGTGGAGTGATTTATCATCGCGAGCGCCACAAAACCAAGGGCGATGAGCACGCCGTTTACTACAAGCACGCGTTTGAAGCCGAAGGTATTCATGATCCACGTTGTCGCTGGCTTTATCGCTAAGTTTCCAGCAAACAGCCACAGCAACAGTGAGCCGGCTTCTACAGGTGAGTAACCTAATCCAAGCTGGAGCATGAGTGGCACAAGAAACGGTGCACTGCCAAGTGCGACACGCATAACAGAGCCGCCAAACACAGTAAGCCGGAAGGTTTTGTGTTGCATCGCATCGAAAGAAAATAGTGGGTTCTTGGCCGTTTTTACGTGTTTGACTGCCAATACCATGAGTACTAAGCCAATAGCGATGATGCCAAGTGGTCGAATAAGCTTGTCGCTGGTACTCGCTAAAAACTCGATCCCCGCCATAAATAGCGCAAAGCCGATACCGGTGAGCAAAAAGCCTTTAATATCGAATTTACCTACATTGCCTTTAATGTTTTTAAGGAGATACAGTGACGCGATGATAGCGATAATGCCCAGTGGAATATTCATATAAAAAATCCACTGCCAGCTGAAATGAGTGGCGATGTAACCGCCTAGCACGGGACCTAGTAGCGGTGCGCTTAACGCAGGCCAGGTTATAATGGCCACGGTTTTTACCAGCTTTTCCTTTGGCAAGTCCCGCAGAACCACTAATCTTCCCACGGGAACCATCATTGCCCCGCCTAAACCTTGAAGAATTCGAGATAAGGTAAATTCGAATAAGCTGGTACTCAGACCACAAAGTACCGAGGCAAAAGTGAATACGGCAATCGCTGCTACAAATATAGTGCGTGCGCCAAATTTATCGGCTGCGTAACCACTTAATGGAATAAAGAGTGTTACGGCTACCAAGTATGCCGATACACCAATAGATAAGTGGGCTGCCGGCACATTGAAGTCGGCAGCAATGACAGGTAACGCCGTGGTGATAACCGTGGCGTCTAAAATTTCCATAAAGAGTGCCCCTGCAACCAAAAGGGCAGTGGCGAACTCTCTATTGAACAATTTCAAAGGCTCTAACTACGCGCGCGACACCCGTAATATTACGAGCAATATCTACAGCGGCTGTGGCTTCTAAATTGGTTAACCGACCCATCAGGAATACTTCTGAATCTTGAACCACTACCTTAACTTGTAGAGCAGGCACTCGTTCGTCTGCCACAATTTTAGTACGCACTTTTGACGCTAACCACAGATCGTTGGCTTGTGTGCCTGCACCTATCGCCTCGCCAATTCTAATTTGGTTGTGAATTTTTTTGATATAGCTTACTTCTTGGGCGCGGCGCACAGCTTCGTCAACTAAGCCTTGGTTTGGCGCTTGCCCGGTTAGCAACGCTACACCGTTATAAACATCCACTTGAAGGTTAGCTTGCTCTTTAAGCGCATCGCTTTTCGACCATTGATACGACACCGCAGCATCGGCATTTTGGTCATCAAGCTGCGTGCCTACAGTACGTCTGTCATTAGCCACTTTCGCAGCCATGGCGCCTGCAGCTCCAACGGCCACTACACACCCTTGTAATGTAAGAATTAGGGCTAATAAAGAACCCAGTAGTCCCAAATTTTTCACTTGTGTCCTCTTTACTACTCGTCGCCGTGATCGGCAGGGAATAAGCTGTCGTCAATGCATTCACATAAATTGTGAATTACCAGTAAATGAACTTCTTGAATACGCGAAGTGCGGTTTGACGGTACGCGAATTTCAACATCATGTTCACTTAAAAAGCCCGCCATTTCACCGCCGTCTTTGCCAGTAAGCGCGACAATGGTCATATCGCGAGATAATGCCGCTTCCATCGCTGCTATGACGTTACGAGAGTTACCACTGGTTGAAATAGCCAACAGTATATCTCCGGGTTGGCCGAGCGCTCGTACTTGCTTCGCAAATATTTCTTCGAAGTTATAGTCATTCGCAATAGACGTCAGGGTTGAGGTGTCTGTGCTTAATGCGATTGCCGGTAAGCTGGGACGGTCGCGCTCGTAGCGATTGAGCATGTTGGAAGCAAAATGTTGCGCATCACCTGCAGACCCGCCATTACCACAGCTCAGTACTTTATTACCTCTAATTAAGGCTTCAACGATCATGTACGCCGCTTTCTCAATATGCTCTGGCAATATTTCCGATGCCGCTATTTTGGTTTGTATGCTCTCGGTAAAATTCGCTTTTATCTGTTCAATCATGTGTCATCTCTTTGTTTTCACCAAATGGCAGACCATTTAGTGAAATTTTTTGCGCTGCATTACAGCGCCTTGATTTTTGTAATGGCCAGTATCTGAAAGTCAGAGGTTTAAACTGTGGCCTCAGCGTGAGAGAAAAATGGCCTAACGTTTATCGCTCGCGATAATCAACCCGCATTTTCTATTGAAGCGTGCGAAAAAACTCAACCAAGCTTCTTGCTTCATCTTCAACTTTAAAATTTTTCACAACGTGTTCGCGCCCGGCTTTGCCCATTTCTGCAAGTTTGTCCATATCCGAAAGCAGCAAATCCATCTTTTCTGTGACAGCTTGCTGATCTTTGGTAGGTACAATATACCCATCAACGCCTGGCCTAATGATGTCTTCCCATGCGCCCGCCTGAGTAGCTAATACCGCAGCCCCAGCACTCATGGCTTCAGGTACAGTTAATCCAAACCCTTCGTTATAGCTAAGTGCACTTACTAATGACAGTGCACTGAAGATTCTAGGAATTTGCTCAAACGGCAATTCACCGGTGAAAACAATTCGGTCAGTTAACCCGGCTCTAGAAACTTTTTCTTTAAGCTCGTTTACAAATTCTTGGTTACTCGAGGATATGGCACCTACAACTACTGCGTTCACGTCAGGGTATTTGGGCAATACTTTGATGCATGCTTCAACAAATAGATGAACGCCTTTTTGCTCTCTAACTCTGCCCAGAATACCAATGCCGTACTTGCCGCCGTAGCCTAATGCTTGCCATGCTTCTTGCTTGTTTTCTGCTGGCGTGTAGTTGTCTATTTGCACACCGTGTAGATTTATCTTGGCGGGGGGCTTATTTAGATATTTTGCAGAGCGATTACTCATTGCAATAACCGCATCCATTTTATTGCTTAACCACACCGTAGAAGCCGAACGCTTTCGCTGAGCGGCAGAGCTAAATACAAGCTTTATCTTGGCGCGAAACACGTATTTGAGGATCACACCCTGAATCATCTCGTCAACGCGACGTGCATGAAAAATTCGCCACTTACCATTACTAAGCGGGCGTCGACACATTTTTGCGACCTCCCAAAAAGTAATAGTCATTGATGGGTCTGGAACAAAATGCTTGCCCATTATCCGCAAATTTATCATATGCTTCTGTAGCGATGTTACTTGCAGCATCGTAGACGTTACGCCAGAAAAATTAGAGCTGGAGTTGCCGACTATTAGCTCTATTTCTTGGTTATCAACGCTGCTGGACGAAACCTTGTTGTTGGGATGACTCATTATTTGTGGGAACCTAAGAAACTTTCATCAAACCGATGAAGGGTTGCAAATCATAAGATAAAACAAACGGAATACGTCTGACATAAAGACACTTTCATCAATATCGGCCGCGCTCATCGTTGGCGTACGCTTCTAGTCCTCTTTGGAGAACATCAGTTTAAAAGCTGGATATTGTCAGTCTTTAGCCCACGTTCTTCAACCACTGAAGGTTGTCTCCGTCTATGGCAACAACGTCTATTCGCAGAGAAGTAGACGCTGGATTTAAGCCATTATCTAACAAATAGAAATCAAACGCAGCCTGAATTCGCTGGAGCTTTTTAGCAGTCACAAATTCTAAAGCACTGCCAAACTGATTTCGTCTTCGGTATTTAATTTCAACGCACACTATGGTGCTGCCATCTTGCATTACAATGTCGAGTTCGCCACGCCGAGTGCGGTAATTTCGACATCGAAGAGTAAGGCCTTGTTCCATCAGATATTTACAGGCCTTGTCTTCTGCTGCATTCCCTTGCAGTGTTGACATAATTTTACTCCGAAAGCATTTGAACTTTTTCGTTACGAATAATTGCCTGAGGCTGTTTGCGTATTACTTCACCTTGTTGATTAAGGGAAAGTGTACCCGTTAACCCTTCGTGTGAGAGATATTTCAGCGTGTTAAGCATGCCTAGCTGAGGCAACAACTGATAAGCATCAAAACCGAACGCAAACAAACGTTTTTGCATCGTATTTTGATTTTGCCAAGCCTGTTCAACTTCGTTCTGAAGAGGTTGCCAACTATGTGAAGGCATTAACCAAGGCATGTCGATAAAGTGCACATTCTGCAGGTCACGCCATTGGTTTTTCCCGCTGTCGTAATCCATTGAACGAGAGGTGGCATACACGGGGACTTGTTTGCCATCGTATGGGTTTAAGCTCGCTTCGATAATGGGGTTAAGCAGTTCTGTGTCTTGAGGTGAGGCAAATGCAACAATGGCATCAATATCACGCCTACTGCGAGGCATGTTGTACACTTCATCATTTGTCATGTACTCAATTTGATTGATACGCTCGTTGCTTTGCGCCACATCTAGCGCCTGTGTAATTCCCTCTCGAAGTGAATTACTGTCGTTAAACGATACCGACGTTATGTTGGCGCGCTGCTTGTTTTCCTGATTGTTGAGTATTCGCCAGTGCTTTTTAAAGGTGTCGTCCATTCGCTGGTACAGACTGCTTTGTGCGGCAATAACGATAGGCGCACGATATCCTTTATTAAAGATAAATTCAGCAAGCTGCGTTGCTTCATCTTCTGGTGCTAGCCCGTAATAATTCAGCGAGGTGGGCAAGCCTAATGAGTGGAGTTCATTTTGTGTGTCATCACCTGCGAGACCTGTACCAGAGGCAAGAGCATCATCGGCTATCGCCGGATTAGATGATCCTGTTGCCAACCTTTTAGCAGACGCATTGTCTGGCAATTCGTCAGGCCTGTTTAATGCAAGTACGTTCACACCAAGCGGCAAACTGGGAATTAAACGCTCAACAGTGTCTTTTAAAAGAGGGCCAATGATGAACTTGGTATCGCCAATTTCGCTGAGTAAATGCTGTGTATCCACTTCGTTGGTGTCGATAAAACGAAGACGAGGTAGAAGGTGTTCATCTTGGCGCTTTTCAACATCGGTGTAATAAGCCGCCATGATGCCATTTTTTACGACTTGTCCCGTGCGAGCTAACCTGCCAGAAAGTGGTAGTAAAACCGCAATATCGTTGGCGCCAGCATCGGTAAGCTGGGTTGCTTCAATCACGTTTTCAGGCAAAGCGTTTTCTAATACATGACCGCGATAAACCTGCTTAAATTGCTGCAGGCTTTTGGCTAATTTTTCCGGTGACGACGCGTTTTCTTCGGTTAGTTCGCGAAGAGTAATGAAAGGAGACAGGTCGGGATAAGCACTGCCTACTGAATCTAGTGACGATGCAGGAATGGAGGTAATCCACTGCCAAACTTGTTGCACTTTTTCATCGTCAGTAAGATTGGTCTTTAATACGCTATTCGCTGCCGCAGCCAGGTTGCCTTGCTGCGTGAAGAGCTGGGTTTGAAGCTCCGCTTTTTGGAATGCGGTTTCGCCTGTACCGGTTACGCCATCCAACATAGCCAGCAATTCTTCTGCCGAGGCATCAGGCATTCCCGCATAGGCTTTGGTTACCAGAAGGGAGTAATAAGATTGATTTACCCCTGAAATACCGTCTTCTTTTACCTCATATAGCACTTGCTGAGCCAAAACGGGATGTTGATTTTGAAGGTACAGGTCAGCCGCTTGCAGCAACAGCGTATCGCGCTGTTCTTTGTTGCGGGTGCGCTCCCATACTTTTTTTGCTTCAAGGAGTTTGTGCTCAGGCGTGACGTTATCTTCAACCTGTGTGGTTTCAATTGGGGTAGGTTCCACTACCACAGGCTTTGACTGGGTTTTAGGTGTACTTCCACAGCCCGTTAGCACCAATACAGAAGCGACGGCTGATAGCGTAAAGATTTTTCCAGCTTGTCCAATATGACGCACAGTTTCATTCCTTTTACATCGTTATAGGCCAAGTTTATCTTAACCAGTGTGAAAATCTACGCTTGCCAGCATAATCTGGACTAATGGCGTGATACACTTATCGCATAATCTTCCAATTCAACGTAAGACTTAACCACTGTTATGACAGACATCGCTACCTTATATATTGTTCCAACGCCTATCGGCAATTTAGACGACATGAGTGCCAGAGCAATACGCGTATTAAGTGAAGTAAGCTGGATTGCCGCCGAGGACACCCGTCACAGCGCTCGACTTTTACAGCACTTTAGCATTGGAACGAAGACTCTTTCTCTGCACGAACATAACGAAGACAAGCGCACAGCCATGTTGTGTGAGCGCTTGAAAGGCGGGGAATCGGTAGCCTTAATTAGTGATGCTGGAACACCGCTCATCAGCGATCCGGGTTTTGTTTTAGTGCGCAAATGTCGCGAGCAAGGTATACCTGTCATTGCACTACCTGGGCCTTGCGCCGCCATAACGGCATTAAGCGCGTCAGGACTTCCCACCGACAAGTTTATATTCGAAGGTTTTTTGCCGGTTAAAACCCAAGCGCGAGAAGGCGTGTTGTCGGCCCTATTAGATAGAACCTTTACCACGGTTTATTACGAAGCACCGCGAAGAATTTTAGACACGGTTACCGATATACAGCGCGTTTTAGGCGAACGTCAGATTGTGGTAGCAAAAGAGCTTACTAAAACCTTCGAAACCTATGTGAGTGGCAGCGCGCAAGATGTAATTGATTATCTCAATGCTGATGCTGCACACCAAAAGGGAGAATTCGTGGTCATGATTGGTCCTGCTAAGGTAAGTGACCAAGCAATACCCAGTGAGGCAATGTCGCTACTGAACGCCCTGTGCGAGCATATGCCGCTCAAAAAGGCGGCAGCCGTAGTAGCTAGTCACTACGACTTGAAAAAAAATGCGCTTTATCAAGCGGGACTAAACGCAAAAGCCTAGCCAACTAGATGTATTGTTGATCTTAAGCGGCGCGGGATAAATACAAAGGAGTGTAATTTACGTCAGCCATACAGTTGATAATAGGCTGAAGCTAAAGGAGGCGCATATGACAAAGACACTTAAGATCACCATGTCTGACGGAAAATGGTTGGTTGATATATTCTCTAAAGCATACGATTCTGGTGTTTACGATTTATTTCATCCTTATACCTTTGCGGAAGTTTCCCTAAATG
>NZ_JAFLMX010000104.1:0-20775 GCF_017849675.1 Alteromonas sp. AO-Serp | reverse complement strand
AAGTGCCACCATGCTCACGAAGGCCTCGTTACCGCCTACGTAAGCATACACATTAGGGCGAATACCGTGTTCAGCAAACCAATGATAGGCGGTACGACGGGTTGGTCCAGTTTCAGGCATAATCACCTGATGTTTGGTCCAGTCTAACTGGCTTAGTTGAGTAAGCCGCCATTCTCTTGGAGCAATAAGTACCAAAGGTACATTATCAAGCGCGGTGAAATGTAAATCTGTCGGCATATCAGGGGTGTAGATAGCAATAGATAAGTCGCACTGTTTGCCTTTCACTTTTTCTATCGCAAGGGCAGGATCGCCGGTAATTAGGCGTATATCAACACCCGGGTGCTGTTGCCTGAACTGTCTAAGCATAGCGGGTAAATGGCTTTGACTGGCGGTAACCGAGCAAAATACGCTGAGCTCGCCCTGCAATGCGTCGTTATCTTCTTTTAAGTCGACCTTTAGCTGCTGCCAATCTTTCAGCGCTTGCTTTGAAAAAGACAGCAGCTTGTGCCCACTGTGGGTTAGCGCCACTTTGCGATTATCACGTTTAAACAACGTGCAGCCTAACTCGTCCTCAAGGCGCTGAATAACCCGGCTTAACGTAGAAGGCGACACATACATGGCCTCGGCGGTAATGCCAAAATGTAGGCTGGTAGCTAGGTGATTGAACAGCTGTAGACTGCGAAAATCCATAAACATTTCACTTTATGCAATATTATCTTGCAAATATATCATTTTCCAAAACAAAAGAAATCTTTTAGTCTCAATATCAAGTCGTCATAGACGAGGTCTGTCAACACCAAGGTCGGTGTTTGATATTGACAAAAATGAATGTTGTTCGGAAATTTTTATGGCTAATTATTTCAACACCCTGTCACTTCGCCAGCAGTTAGATCAGCTTGGCCGCTGCCGTTTCATGGCACGCGATGAATTCGCTGACGGTTGTCAGTTCTTAAAAGGCAAGAAAATTGTCATTGTAGGCTGCGGCGCGCAGGGCCTTAACCAAGGCTTGAATATGCGTGACTCAGGGTTAGATGTTTCTTATGCGCTGCGTCAAGCAGCCATTGATGAGCAACGCGACTCATATAAGCGCGCAACCAGTAACGGATTTACCGTTGGTACTTACCAACAGCTCATTCCAGAAGCAGACGTAGTATATAACTTAACACCTGATAAGCAGCACGCTAGCGTAGTCGAAGCCGTTATGCCGCTTATGAAAGAAGGTGCAACGCTAGGTTACTCTCACGGTTTCAATATCGTTGAAGAAGGGCAGCAAATTCGTAGCGATATCACAGTAATCATGTGTGCGCCGAAAAGCCCGGGTTCTGAAGTACGTGAAGAATATAAGCGTGGCTTCGGTGTACCAACTCTGATTGCTGTACACCCAGAAAACGACCCTGAAGGTAAAGGTTGGGATCAGGCCAAAGCACTTGCAAGTGCAACGGGCGGTGACCGCGCAGGTGTACTTGAGTCATCATTTGTGGCTGAAGTTAAATCTGACCTCATGGGCGAGCAAACCATTTTGTGTGGTATGCAACAAGTTGCAGCGGTACTTGCGTTTGAAAAAATGGTTGATGACGGTATCGAGCCAGGATACGCAGGTGCACTTATTCAGTACGGCCTAGAAGCTATTACTGAAGCACTTAAGATTGGCGGTGTGACTAACATGATGGACCGTCTATCAAACCCTGCAAAAGTGAAAGCGTTTGAGCTTTCTGAGCAGTTAACTGATTTACTTCGTCCGCTATTTGAAAAGCACCAAGACGACATCATCAGCGGTGAGTTCTCTCGCACCATGATGGAAGATTGGGCCAATGGCGATGCGAACCTGCTTAAGTGGCGTGAAGAAACCGGTGAAACCGCGTTTGAAAACGCACCGGCTTATGAAGGTGAAATCAGTGAACAAGAATTCTTTGACCACGGCATCTTACTGGTTGCCATGATCAAGTGTGGTGTTGAAGTTGCGTTCGACGTAATGGTTGAAGCCGGTATTTTACCTGAGTCTGCGTACTATGAATCACTGCATGAAACACCGCTTATTTCTAACACAATCGCACGTAAGCGTTTGTATGAAATGAACGTGGTTATTTCAGACACAGCAGAATACGGAAACTATTTGTTTGCTAACGCAGCAATTCCAATTTTGCGTGAGAAATTTATGCCTACCATTGATACCAGCGTTATCGGTAAGGGTTTAGCCGCTACTTCTAATCAGGTAGAGAACAAACGCCTTGTTGAAATTAACGAAGCCATCCGCTCACACGGTGTGGAATCGGTAGGTAAGACCTTACGTGGCTACATGACTGACATGAAGGCCATCATAGGTTAGGACAGTTTCTGTCGTTAGGTGCTTAACTAAGCCCTCTTGCCCGACCATTTTGGTCGGGCTTTTTTATGTCCGTAAGCCTGCTAATAAGTTTCTTACGCAACTGACCACTGCGACACGCCGATACACCTTCTAAATAGAACCTTCACGAACGCGCTCAGCATAGCGTACGGATACGTAAGACAAAGCAAAAAAGACGAGAAATCCCCAGCCGATAGGCATTAAATTTCCATTTAAGAAACTGTCGACGAACAGTGCAACAGGCACCGAGAAAAGGCTAGAAAATGAGCCAATTATGGCCGCGCCTAAACCTGCCATATCGCCAAGCGGCTGCATCGCCATGGCGTTTAAGTTACCAAACAGTATGCCCACAAAGAAAAAGCCTACAAACATAACCGCAACCGTAGGAATTAAAGGCGGCAAGCCGTCGTACGCCAACAGCAACGCTAAATACACAACGGCAAACCCGTTAACCCCTTTAAGTGCAAAACGACAAAGCTTGCGCATCCCAAAACGCATCACCATTTTGCCGTTAAAGTAAGAGGCGAGACCAATTGAAAAAGCAAGCGTTGCAAAGATGTAGGGAAACCATTCACCTACGTTGTAAAACACAGTAAATATGGTTTGCGAAGCGCTTAAATACGCCAGGAATGCGCCAAAAATACAGCCCATAGCAAAGGTGTAACCCATCACTGCTGGGTTAGTGAGAATGAACTTTGACGATGCAAAAAATTGCGCCCATGAAAACTTTTTACGCCTTGCTCTTGGCAAGGTTTCCCCTTGACGAGAAAAAAACCAAATGCCGGCCATGGTAGCCACAATGAGAAACATAGTGAAAATATGGAACCATGAGGTCAACTCCATCACCGTTTGCCCAATAATAGGCGCCAACATAGGCACTAATATAAACACCATCATGATAAACGACATGACTTTTGCCATCGCATCGCCAACGTAAAGGTCGCGAATAATTGCCATAGAGGCTATTCGTGGCCCAGACACCCCAAATGCTTGAATAACGCGACCTACCAGCATGGTCTCCAAATTGGTGGCCATCATGCAAACAAATGTACCTAAGGCGAAAATACACAGGCCCACTAATATAGTTAGGCGACGGCCGCGGCTATCGGAAAAAGGCCCAAAGAACATTTGACCCAGTGCCATGCCTAAAAAGAACACGGTAACGATTAAGTGGGTTTGATGCGCCTCGGCGACCTGTAGTGACTCGCCAATTTGAATCAACGCAGGCAGCATAGCGTCAATGCTCAACGCGACAAGGGATGTCATCGTAGCCATTAGCGCAACAAATTCAACAAGGCCAAGCGCTGGCTTTTGCACAACTGCAGTATCCTCAGATACGCCATTAGAAGTCTGGGGCATAAAGTCTCGAATATGAAATAAAGTGGGGGAAATTAAAAAGGCGCGAAATTAACGCGCCTTGTTGAGTATACCTGAAACTTGGTTAAAAAGCCGCCAGCCAAGCAAAATCTTGTCGTAAATACTGGTGCATTTAACGGGTGTTACTCGGAAGCTGAAACGTTTGCCGTTGCAGCACTCGCTTTACTCGCTGGCCTAAGGTGTTGGTCTAAAAATGCATCCATTTCCTTAAAGAAAATATGACGATTTCGCTGAATAGACAAATTGTGGTCGCCACTTTCAAGCTCTACATATTTGTAGACCTTGTCGTAATCATCTAACTCGTCAGCCATGTAGCGACTATGAAGTGGAGGGACAACTCTATCTTCCTCTCCATGTACCAGCAAAATTGGCGTCTTTATCCCTTTCGCATTGTAGTAAGGCGAGCGCGCTTCAAGGTCATCATAATCATCCCCAATTTGGTTTTTCACAAATTCGTTGTTCAGGAAACGGCGAGAATGAATAATGACGTGTTTAAGTGAACTTACGCCAGCAAAGCTCACCGCACACTTAAACAGATCCGGGGTTTTAACAGTTGCCATCAGGGCGGCGTAACCGCCATAGCTAGCGCCCACAATACACATGTTGTCTTGCTCAGCGTGCCCCTGCTCTACCATCCAGTTTGCCGCATCGGTGATATCATCTTGCATAGCCAAGCCCCAACCTTTCATTTGGCTTTGCGCAAAGCTGTACCCATACCCTCTAGAACCTCTAAAGTTAGGCCTTAGTACTGCATAACCTTTCGACGTAAAATACGCTGTCCAATAGTCGAAACCACTGAAATCTCTTGCTCCGGGGCCGCCGTGGGGATGAATAATGGTAGGAAACGGGCCTTCGCCTTTTGGTAAAGTCAAATACGCTTCGATTTTGATGCCGTCTCTGGCTTCATATTCAATTAACGTATGCTCAGATAATTTTGCCGGATCTATTTGAGCATACTGCTCAAAAAGCATCACTAACGTGCCTTCTTTACGGTCACCCAACAAATAAACTCCTGGTAAGGTGTCTGACTCTGAATAAACAACATATGTTTGTTCGTCGTCGCTAAAGCTGACTAAGGTATTGTCGTAATCAGGAAGACCAGCATCGATACCATTTTGAAGAGCGACGTAACGTTCATCCCAATAATGTCGACCGTCATGGCGTACTCCTATTGCATCTCGGGTAACCGGTGAATAGATAAGGCTACCATTAACATCGTACCCTTCATCAGCATACACCTCTGTTCGCTCATTAGTAGTAAGGTTCAAGGTGTACAATGCACGGAAGTCTCCTTTATAACCTTTGAAATAAAGAATATTTGGGTCTTTTGCAAAGCCAACTGGGTATTCACCCTTGTCAGACATAGCGTTGTAAGCAAATAAGGTGCGCCAATCGTCTCCTTCTTTTAGAAAGACTTCTCGCTCCCCTGTATCGTAATCAAGCGAAACACCTATACGAACGTTATTTTGTTGGTCCGTCATCCAATCTCTAATGCGTTTTTTCCCGCGAATAATGCGACTTACGCCACCATCATTAACATTGATTTTGTAAACCGACGGCAGCCCCAACACCTCAGCGTCTAAGGCAATTAGAATATGTTCTGGATCGTCAGGCAGCCAGTCGATAACGTCATCGTGAAATTGAGGAATGTGGTTCGGGTTACCTGCTCGACGCTTTATTCTCTCCCATTCAACCAAGTTGAATGCACCGCCTTCACCGTCAAACTTAATGCTTAACAACCGTGTGTCGTGAACTTTCGTGGTGCCACGGCGGGTTTCGTAACGAGCGCTAACCACCAGCCGTTCATTGTTCACCCAGTTGTACCAGTTAATTTTTACGCGTTCATTGTCCGATCGCAGTAGGTAGTGCTTTTCACCCTTTTTTAAGTCGTAAGTGGCAAGCATGGCAAACGCTTCTTCTTGCTCAACGTTTTGAACAAAAGCGATTTTTGAGCCATCGGGTGACAGCGACGGAGTCCAATAAGTTGGCAAAGAACTGAATTTTTCGTACTCGGGTTCTGCCTTAGTTTGATCTGCGCCCAGTGTGGAGAAAGAGCAAACCAACAGTAGCAAAGTAACTAGTGTCGTAGGTAAGAGAGCCTTATTAGAAGACATAACATTCCCTTGTTGTTTTTTATTGTTAGTGGAACTTAGCTTAGGCAAAAAACTCGAAGTTAAGTTACACAGAGTATACTCACTCATGCCCATATGTACAAAAACAAAGCAATACTAGGCTCTATGTTAAGTGAGTGGATGTGCCAGATATGTTCTGAAGAAGGGCATTCTAGTCAGGAAAATACGTTGAATGCATTCTATACCAATCCGCATAGATCATTACCCACTCAGCGAGAGTTAAAATGTTCGTAATCGCGGCGTGTTACCGCAGGTATAGTGGTCTACATCAAGGTGACACAACAAAGAGTACGGACATTTTAAACTCGCCCTTCGGGAAGGTCTGGCAAGCTTCCTAGCTTCATTCTGGGAATTTGAAAGGGAACAGCCATTCCTGCATTCCCACGCTTTGCTAGGAAACTTGCCAGCGCCTTCTGAGTGGGCAATTATCTATGCGGATTGGTATTATTTACCGACGTCAGCGCAATTATTTGATCTCTCGTCGTAGTTTGCGGATACAAATTGCAAATGTGGTATCATTAACCACAGACATAATATGGATTTTACCATCAAGCGGTAAGCTTCACAGCCCAGCGTTACCTTAAGGACTTAGCCTTTTCATGCCTTCGATTTGGAGCGGGCTTGCCAGTTTGCAAGACCATCTTTTCCGACAATTTATGTTCAGAATCACCAAAGCAGTCCGAGTTTTGGTGGGCAGTACATTGTGCACGCTAGCGTGTGCTCTCTTTACTTTTTCACATGCCCAAGACCCTATTTCCTATAACATTCAGGGCGTAGAAGACGACAAACTGCGTAATAATATCCGCCTGCATTTAAACAGTCTCGACGTGGAAAAATCGTTGCTTACTGACCCTTACTGGCAAGATGAGGTGGGTGAAACGGTAGCGACAGCGGTTCAACCCTATGGTTATTACAACAGCGAGACCAAGGTAAGTATTGAAGAGGGCGACAAGGTTACAGTGAATGTTGCTTTGAATGCGCCGCTTACCATAAATAAGGTTACTCGCGAAATAATAGGTGCAGGACGTGAAGATAAGGCTTTCAGAGAACGTTTTAATTCACTAAAGCTTAAAGAAGGCGACGTGTTAAACCAAACCATTTACGAGTCGTTTAAGTCGTCCATGTTTAACTACGCCTTATCTAATGGCTATTTTGATTATTTTTGGCAGGCGACGCGTCTCGACCTAGTGCGTGACGAAAAACAAGCAAACGTACTTTTGATTGCGCAAAGCGGGCCCCAGTACCAATTTGGAGAGCTAAAATTTATTGGCGATGACAAGGCGAAAGCCATCATTGAGCGGCTAAAGCCGTTTAAAACAGGCGATGCGTACTCTTCATCAACACTTGCCGATTTCAACAGAAGCCTTAATCAATCTGGGTATTTTACCCGCGTTATTGCACGCCCGGTTGTAAGTGAGGCTGATGGTTTGCTGGTACCGGTTGAGGTATCGTTACTTCACAGACCCACAGACGCATTTAACGTTTCTGTTGGCGCAGCCACTGACACGGGCCCACGGGTTCGCTTAGGATGGGAGCGTCCTTGGGTGAATAGTAAAGGGCACTCTGTTTCATCTGATATTTTCATTTCAGCGCCAGAACAATCGGTGACTGCCGACTACCGTATACCGATGAGAAACATAACGCGGGATTACGCGAGTATAGAGGCGGGTTACCAATTTATAGAGTACAGCAACACTTCCTTTGAGAGTGAAACCTTATCTTTGTCTGCACACCGTTACTGGCAACATGACAATTCACCATGGCAACACGATGGCTCGGTGACCTATCTACGTGAAACTTATGATCAAGGGGAATTGAGTACAAACACCACGTCCCTAGTATTACCCGGGTACTCGTTAACCTATCGCGATAAAGACAGTGAGCTCAACATTAATAATGGTACCTACCTTCAAATGCTCACTCAAATAGGCAGAGAAGGTTATGGTTCTGATATCGATTTTGCCAAAGCCGTGGTTGAAGCCACGCTTATCCGTACCTTTAACAATGTGCACAGAATAACCATACGCGGTGAAGCTGGGGTTATTAAAACCAATAGTTTTGATGAGGTGCCAACGTCGTTGCGTTTTTATGCAGGGGGCGATAAAAGTGTTCGCGGCTTCGACTATCGCGAAATTTCTCCGACAGCTGAAGTCATTGATCCAGAAACAGGAGAACTCATTGTTGACTCTATTGGAGGGAAGTACCTTGCAACATCGAGTGTAGAGTATGCCTATCAAGTGGCAGATAATTGGAGAGTGGCAGCGTTTGTTGATGCAGGTACAGCAACAAACGACACCAGCACAACGCTGACATATAGCGTTGGACCTGGTGTACATTGGCTTTCACCAATTGGTCCAGTCAGACTTTACGTGGCAAGAGGCTTTGCGCCAGACGAGAATACATGGCAGTTACATATTTTGTTGGGGCCTGAGCTATGAGAAAACGTACGCTTTCGGCCATTTTACTTTCACCGGTTCTTATACTGGTCGCGTTGTATGCCGTTTTGATAAGTCCCTTAGGCGGCCCTACCGTTAAGTTACTGGCCAACACGTTTGTTGAAAGCCTCTCCATCGATGCCATTGACGGTGGGTTTGCTGACACACTAGAAGTGCATAATGTGGAGTGGGAAAACCCGCAATGGAAGGTGTCCGCACAATATGCCTACATTGATATTACCTGGCGTTGTTTGTTTGAGCCTAGAGTATGTGTCAATGAAGTCACGCTGGAAAACGCTACGCTTACACAGCGCTCAAACGCGCCTGACTCTTCCGATGATGCACCTGCAGGTGGCCAGATTGAATTACCGCTGCCTATTGATGTTGGGTATTTAGCGCTAACGAATATCAAACTTGCTCTACTTACGACAACAGTAGAAATTGATGAACTAGAGCTAACCGATTTTGAAGGAAATAGCGACCTCATACTTGACAGCATCGCCGCGAAAGGTGTTCGCATTGCTCTGCTAAACCAAGATGAAGCTGCCAGCTCTTCACCGGCAGCCATGACCAATGCATCGGAAACTAATAGTGAGCAGCCTGCTCCCAAAAAAGAACAGGCTCCAAGTGCTGATAGCGCTTTGCCTACGTCATACTCACTAAGCTACGACGTCCCCGAACTACCAAATATAGCTACCCCTATTCCTTTGTCTCTTGGTACTTTTTTAGTAGAAGATCTACACATAATTCAAGGGGAGAGCAAACAGCACATTTCACTCATCTCGCTGTTAGAGGCTCACTTTAAGGACAGCGATGTCGCTATTGAAGAAATGACCGTTGTACATGAACAAGGTGAGGTGAAAGGAAAAGCGAGCGCAACACTTGACGGAAACTTCCCATTAAATGTGGCTATTAACGCGAAAACGAAGCTTGGTGACACACCACAAGAACTGAGTGTAGCGGCCGCGGGGGCGTTGGACGATTTAACGCTGTCAGTTGTTGCCAGAGGCGCGGTAACCGCAAACGCTAACCTAATGGCCAACATTCTAGACAGTAACCTTCCCATAGAATTCACTGCGAACTGGCAAAAACAAGCCATACCGACACTGGAAAACACTACGCTCAAAGAAGGACAGTTAACGCTTTCCGGCACCATGGGTGATTACGTACTTAAAGGAGCAGGCGCAGCTACATTGCCTGACATTGGCAATGTACCAGTATCACTTGATGTGGTGCTGAAAAAGAACAATATTTTTGTTAATGAAGCCAATATAAACGCTTTGGATGGGAGCTTAACCAACACTGGTACCCTTTATCTAAATGAAAGTATCGCGTGGGAAGGTAAGACAACGCTTAAGAATGTATCAGGGCGGCAATTCAGCACTTATGCGCCTGAAAAAATTAGCGGAGAAATAGACAGTATATTGCAATACTCTGAGCGCGGCGGATTACACATGAGCCTAAGAGATATGACTGTCTCGGGTGTACTTCAGGGCAAACCGCTTCAGGTGAAGGGGAATGCGGTTTATGCTGGCCCCAGCGACTTATTCGTTACTAACGTCAATATCATTCAAGAACACGAGCAAGAGCGAAACACGATACGCGCCATTGCTCAGGTACTGAATAAGCGTCATTTAAATGCAAATATTGCGATAAACGTTAACGCTATTTCAAGCCTATACCCAGAAGTGACAGGTGCGGTAAGTGGCAATATCACAGCCGCCGGTCCTTGGCAAAATCCAAGTGCTAACGGCACACTCGCCCTATCTAATATCGCTGTGTCACCCAATTTAAATGCCTCTGCCGCGCAGCAAGGACCAATGAACGGCGAAATCAAAGTTAACGGTACCTATCGCGACCATACCGCAGATATTGACCTAGCTGTGCCCAACAATAATATTGGGCTGTCTTTAAAAGGTGCATGGACGAACAATCACTGGGTGGGGGAAATTAGTGATACCGCATTGAAGCTCGCTAATATGCAGTGGACGCTATCAAGCCCGTTCAGTGTAGATATAGGCACCTCACCTATAACGGCTAAAATAGGTCAGCACTGTTGGACCTCTCGAAAAGAAGGTGAGCTGTGTATTTCAAACGTGAATTATCAACAAAACAAAGCCAGTTGGGATATCAGCGCGACGGCGCTGCCCATCGGGTTGTGGGCGAACGAGTTAGCGCCTACTGTTGTTTCAAGTCCCTCACAAGCAACACTTACCGTAAAAACCAAAGGCAGCTACTCAGCTAACGACCCAATCGATGCTACATTTACTGCGTCTATGAGTTCTGCGCCATGGCAACTTGGTGAAACGCGCCCGCTAACGCTCACTATTAACTCCATAGAAACTAAAGGAGAGATAAAGCAGGAGCAGTTAGCATCAACATCTGTGATCTCAAGCCAAGATGTCGGGGATGCAACACTAACCTTAAATACCCGTCCTTTCGAATCGCGTATACCACTTGATGGTAAACTAGAGATGCAAGGGCTTAATGTTGCACCATTCAAACCCCTTTCCCCTGCTATCAGAACCCTTACAGGAAAGTTAAACGGGAACGTATCGTTGAGTGGTTACATTGACGACCCTACGCTTAACGGTGAATTGACGGTTTCAAATGGCGCTATCGATATACAAGATACACCTGTGACACTGGCCGATTGGAATCAAAAAGTATCGCTTAATGGTCAAACCGCTGCACTAGACGGCACCTTCTTACTAGGCGGAGGAAAAGGGGCGTTAAAAGGCGAGTTAGACTGGTCATCCAACCCCAGTGCGACATTTAATTTAAAGGGAAACGGTTTCGAAATTCGTCAGCCAAACATTCGACTCAAGGTATCACCGAATATCGATATCGCCGCCACAAAAGAAAAAGTGGACGTGAGTGGCGAGATAAATATTCCTTGGGCGAGAATTGAAATAGAGTCGCTACCTGAGAGTGCTGTTTCCCCATCAAAAGACGTGCACCTGCGTGGCGAACCGGATAGAGAGGAACCGCTAGATATCGTCCACGCTTCGGTATTGGTCAACATCGACAAAAACAAAACCGAAGAAGTAAAACTCGAAGCGTTTGGCCTTACTGCAAGTTTATATGGTGGCATTCGCGTAAACACTCAACCTGCACTTGTGGGCTATGGTGACCTTCAAATTTTAAATGGTCGATACAACGCTTACGGACAACAGTTAATTATTCAAACCGGTGAAGTACAATTTAACGGCCCCATCGACCAACCTTTGTTGCTGGTCGAAGCCATCCGCGACCCGGCTAAAACCGATGACGACGTAATTGCAGGTATCCGAATTGATGGCGCGGCTGACTCGCCGAGTATTAACCTGTTCTCTGAGCCTGCGATGGATCAACAGGGCGTATTGTCATATCTACTTACAGGTTCTGGACCGAACTCGGGCACACAAGATTCTAACTACGCTGCGCTGCTGGTAGGCTTTGGTTTATCCAACACCAAAACCCTGACAGGACAAGTAGGAAGCGCGCTAGGTATTGATGATTTTAGTTTAAGCACTAACGAAGATTTACTGTCGGTAAGAGGGCAGATTAACGAGCGATTATCTGTGGAATACAATGTAGACGTTGGTCTAAGTAACAACGACGCCAATAGCACGCTACGACGCAGACAACTACCGCCTGACTTGGCGGTAAAATATCAGCTTCTACCTAGTTTATATTTAGAAGCCATTCAAACCACACTGGAAGACCAATCTGAGTTCGCGTTAGACCTTTATTATGAGTTTTTCTTGGGTGATAACAGAACCCGTAGAGATAGTGATGAAGACGACAGTGAAGCTGACGAGTCCAATGAAAGCGCAGAGCAAGATCTGAAAGATAATGTGAGCACTCCGAGCACAAGTAATAACAATTGAGCGCTCAAAGTCAAAACATCGTACTTTTGCACTCATGCGCCCTTAACGCTGCTGTGCCATCTTCTCAAGCGTTTCGAGTTGACGCTCAAAACGCTTTTGTCTTTTGCTCGCCCACACATACCACACTATCATCACAACGCTCATGGACGTCATAACTATAGCCATCTTCATAACTTTCTCTGGGGTAAGCTCCCCATAAAAATAGCGCTCCACCAGAAAGGCACATCCAAATAACACTGCAGTCCATGTCGAGTGTTTAGTGATTACAGCAATCTTAACGTTATTCTTAATTTGCTTTATTAGCTGCGTTAGGTGGTCAGCGGTTTGAGTGTCTTTTGAAAATGCGGCCACTCTTCTTAACCACAGCTGATAAACAAGCAGGGGAAGAGCCGTGACCAGCATAAAAACAAACATCGCGTGGGCGACAAAAGTGAACTTTTCCCAAGTAACAACTAGCAAGTAGATCGCTGGGATAAACGCTAAGGAGTCAACCAACATATACCAGCGTTGCTTGGTTCGCTCGCTGCTTAAACTGGCTTTTACTTCAGAGAGGTTGATAGTCGTAACTGGCTGAGCTTGCCATAGCGCAGAAAGGCCATCATTTTGCGCATCGTCTACTGATACGGGCGGGTTCGTTTGATTCTCATTATCTGAATTATGCATGCGGTTGCTCCTGCATGATACTTTGTTTGGCGCGCTTTAATATCACACCAACATGATTTTTAGTCAGACCACAGACGTCTGCAATTTCATCGTAACTTAAGCCTTCAAGAGAAAGCGTTAGCACTTGTCTTGACTGCAATGGAAGTGCCCGTACCGCGCGAAGTAGGCGTTCTAATGACTGGTGTTGACTAGACATTTCCTCTGGTGAATGGGTAGTACTCACGAACCTGTCAGAGCCCAAATCATCGTGGTCATATTGATGGGTATCGAGACGCTTCACTTGATTTGCTACGTGAGTAACTGCGCGGTTATGAGCTATCTTCAAAATATAGGTTTTCACGCTGCTATCGCCCTTGAAGCGAGACAGCCCCTGCCAGACGGCAATAGCAATTTCTTGCAATAATTCTTGCTGCATCGCTTCGTTTGCTTCATAGCTGTTGGCTACACGGCTCAGTATTGCCCCGTATTGCGCAAAAACATCTTCAAAACCCTGCCCCAACGTCACATCCCTAATCACAAAAACTGTTGTTATTTTATTGTGTTACTTCTATCAGTCTGCCCCCACGAATTTTTATTACAAACTTTTTTCGTCAATGCTGTAATTTTTTTAAGCAACAAACGACTAGTTAAAACAGTAAGTGCAGTAACGTGCGTTTAGGGCATTTTCCCTAAAAGCCTTCAACCTTGAAATTTGGATTAGGAAAAAATTATGTCTACGTTAAGTATAGTTTTGTTAATTGGCAGCCTGACGTCGCTTGTGCTTTTGGCAAGCTACTTAGACGCAAAATTTCAGTGGCGACTAAACGACTGGATGAACGGCGAGTGCAGCAACCCGTTCGTTAAAAGCGTGACCGACAAACAGCAGCAGCGTTTAGAGGAAAAAGATGCGCAGATTGAAGCTTTGATGGCGCGAATCGAAACCCTTGAAACCATTGTTACCGAGCCTGCTTACGAACTAAATAAGAAAATCAACGCGCTCAAATAAACGGTTTTACCAGCTCCTAGCTCGACACCGGTGGGCGACGCATAAAGCGGGGAACTTTCCCCATTGCAATGGCGTTGCCTACCAGCACAATGACCACCCCAACCACAGATAAAACGCTCCAGGTATAGCCTTCGAAAAAGGTGGAAATAACCAGTGCAACCATGGGGTATACCAAGACCACATATGCAGCCTTGTCAGCGCCCATTTGCTTTAACAGTTTCATGTACGCGCCAAACGCAAACACAGAACCAAAGATAGCCAGATAAAGCAGCGACAGATAGAACTCGGTATGGGTAGGAATGACCAACTTACCCGGCATTGCCAGTGAGGTGATGAAAAGCAGCATCATGGCATAGCTCATGGCATAAAAGTTCATTTGGATAACAGGCGTACCCGAGGTCAAAATACGCTCGGAGATAACGTTACCTGTTGAGGCGCAGAAAAAGCTGACAAACGCTATAGCGAGGCCGGTAGCAAGCGCCGCATCCATGGAGACTTTGGAAAACTCCGGCACAAACAAACACACAATGCCCAGCAAGCCAAATGTAGCACCTATAACCACTTCTTTTCTTATAGGCTCTTTAAGCCACCATCGCCGAAGCACAACATTAATGTAGATAATACAAGAACTCATCAGGGCTAACAGCGCGCTAATTATGTGCGCTTGCGCCATATACAGCAGCGTGTAATTTAAGCTGTATAAAAAGAGACCGACTGCGGCCATTTTCACATGAACATGTACCGGTAGCTTAAGCGGCAAACGCCTAATAACACAGTAAATCCCTAAACAGGCCGACGCCAATAAATAACGCAGCGCAATGGCAAACGTTTCAGAGGTATGCCCTATTTGGTAAGTGATGGCTATCCAGGTTGAGCCCCAAATCAGGCAGCACAGAGCAAATAAGGTTGCGTTATTCATAGCGGTGTTCTAGCCCTGGGAAGCTGATAAACAAGAAGATAAGTGGGCAGATAAATGGTCGATAGCACTATCTAGCAGTTTTTGCCTAGCGCCATTACCAATCCACGCATTATGCGGCGTTACCAGCAAGTTAGGTAGTGCCTCTTTAAGCAATATATGATCAACAGGCGGAGGCTCGACACTTAATACATCTAATCCCGCGCCACCAATTTGATTGTTTTTAAGCGCATGATAGAGTGCCTCCTCATCAATCAAACCGCCGCGAGCCGTATTAATGAGAAAAGCGGTTGGCTTCATCAGCGACAACGCCTCGGCATTAATAAGCTTGTCGGTGGCTTCAGTAAGCGGGCAATGAAGACTTACCACATCGGCATTTGGTAAAAGCGATGCAAGACTTGGACGAGGGTCATCTTGTTTACCTGGGCGAGCAGCGATACTCACCTGCATACCCATAGCCTTAAACAATGCCTCTACACGCTTGCCAAGCTCGCCATGCCCAACAATTACCGCATGCTTACCCGCCAATTCCACCACGGGATGATTGAGTAAACAGAAATGAGAAGAACTAGACCATGCTTGGTTGCGCATATCGCGCTGATACGTCACAAAATTGGTGGCCAAATTCAACGCCAAGGTCAACGTATGTTGAGCAACGCTATCTGTGCCGTAGCCCTCTACATTTTGAACGGTAATACCAGCCTGTTCGCAGTAATCACGGTCGATATTGTTCATGCCGGTCGCAGTTACACCAATATAGCGAAGCTGACTGGCCTGCTGTAAATCTTTGGCTTGTAGCACGACTTTGTTAACCAGCACAGCATCGGCATTTTTAATGCGCTCGGCAACGTCTTCGGCTTGAGTTTGTTGATGAAGCGTAATCGCGGCGTCGAAATTGTTTTGTACGTCATCGAGTGAAGAGGTATCAAGACTGGGCAAATCCATGGTTTCGGCGTCTAGAAAGACAACCTGCTTTTTTTTGCCGTTGCTCATCGCTTGTGATGCATTGTGTTTCGTCATTTTTACCATGCTCTACATTACTTCGACAATCGACTCTAACGCTGTTTTCACATTAACAGGAATAGGAATGGCCTTGTCGGTTTTTCTATCTACAAACACATGCACAAATTGGCCATGAGCCACGCGCCGCTTATTCTCTCCGGCATAAACTGATAGACCATAAGTCACTGAACTTCTTCCAATTTTGATAACGCGCAATCCTACAAAAATGTCTTCAGGGTAGGCTGCCGGAGCAATGTACTGACACTGACTACTTACCACATAAGCCACGGATTGCCCGTTGTGTATATCTAGTCCACCTTCTTCAATTAAAAAGCGGTTTACCGCGGTATCAAAGAAACCATAGTACACAACATTGTTGATATGTCCGTACGCATCATTGTCTTGCCAACGCGTGGCGATAGTGACTTTGTAAGGGTAGTCGGCAAGTGTAGGTGTGATATCAGTCATGATCGTCCCTTAGTGAATAAATGTATCGCTTTGTTGTTGGCGCAAATAATGAAAATCGATGAACGACTAACGCCAATTAATGTTTAATGTTTAATGTTTAATGTGCGGTAGTCTATTGCAGCGATTCTTTTGAGTAGCGCTATGAGTAAAGCACCATATCGTCACGGTGAATGGCAACATCGGTTGTTTCATAACCTAACACACTGGCAATTTCTTTCGACTTTTTCCCTTTTATAAGCGTTAAGTCTTTTGCGTTATAAAGGCAAAGCCCCTTGGCAATAACTTCGCCATGGCACACCACTTCAACAGCGTCGCCTTGTTCAAACAAACCGACGACATCAACAATACCCGATGGCAGTAATGACGCGCCTTTTCGCACTAACGCCTCTTTCGCACCGCTATCAACTTCTATTCTGCCAGCGGTTTTTAGAGTATGGGTAAGCCACAGTCTGCGCGCGCTGGCGGGAGTGCTACTAGCATTGAATAGGGTTCCCGGCACTTTACCTTCAAGTAACGCATCGAAGGTTTCGCCTTTTCGCCCGTTGACAATAAGAGTTTGAATACCGCTACTGGTGCACTTGTCTGCCGCTTCAATTTTTGTGCGCATGCCGCCAGTTCCTACCGCTGTTCCAGCGCCGCCGGCAAGGCCGTAAATAGTGCTGTCTATTTTATCTACCTGTGGAATGAGTGTGGCGCTGGCGTCTTTTCTTGGGTCTGCGGTAAATAAACCGTCGATATCTGAGCAGATAATGAGGGTGTCTGCTTGGGCGACCAGGGCAGTGTAAGCACCCAAGTTATCGTTGTCACCCACTTTAAGTTCATTCACTGCAACCGTGTCGTTTTCATTCACAATGGGTAACGCATTGTGATTCAAAATTTCGCGCAAGGTATTTTTAATATTTACGTAGCGGGTTCTATCGCGTAGATCATCCGCCGTTAACAATACTTGTGCACAGGGAAAGTCGAAAAAGCGCTGCCAGTTGGCCATCATTAAATTCTGGCCAATCGCAGCCATGGCTTGTTTTTCTGCAATAGATGCGTTGTGACGAACCTTCACTTTGCTGCGGCCCGCGGCAACACTGCCAGAAGAGACAAGAATAATTTCTTTGCCAGCTTCGCGACTAGCAGTAATAAATCGAGCAAGAGACAGTAAATAACGCCCACTACACTCATTGCCTTCAGGAGCAATAAGTGCACTGCCAACTTTTATAACGGCACGTTGCCAATTAAAACGGTTCATAGGGGGAAGAAAAAAGAAAACAAGAGCTTAAGAATACGACAGTTAAAGCGCGAAACAAAACGATCTGTTACAGTTTTTTTGCGTTAAAACATGGTTAGTTTACGGTCAAAAAATTGGATTGTGACAGGCATACTTATATACTAGGCGGTGTTATCTTATAACAATTCTAACTTACAAGTTGCAAGGAACCTGCATGAGCACCGCAAAACGACACTTTTTCTGGCTAGCGCCAGTGTTGTCTATGCTGATTTCTCTTCCTAGTACCGCCGCTATTAAACAAACTAAAGGCGATTTCGAAGATAAATTCCGTCAGCTGGACGAAGTTCTTCCTACTCCAAACGTATACCGTAACGCCGCTGGTGAGCCAGGCCACCAATATTGGCAACAACAAGTAGATTACGATATTGACGTAAAGCTACTTGAAGACAAACGCCGCATTGAAGCAAGCGAAACCATTACTTACCACAACAACGCGCCAGACACGCTTAAGTACTTGTGGATCCAGCTTGACCAAAACAAATTCCGCGACGATTCAATGTCTGCGCTTACTACCACGTTTGGCGGTATCGGTAACCGCGGGCCGGGTACGCAAGCTGCTAGCGGCGATGCGCCAGCTAAGCTAAGCATGGGAGCATTGCGCCGTCAGCAGTTTGTTGACGACAACGAGCTGGGCTATACCATTTCTCGAGTTGAAGACAAAGCGGGCAATGACTTACGTCACACAGTAGTTGGCACCTTAATGCGTGTTGACTTGGCTCAACCGTTGAAGCCAGGCAGCAAAGTTACGTTTGATATCGATTTTGCGTTTAACATTGTTGAAGAAGACGCTGTTTCAGCACGTGCAGGTTACGAGCATTTCCCAGATGACGAACGTGAAGGCGGTAACGACATCTTCTTGCTAGCACAGTGGTTCCCACGCCTAGCGGCTTACACCGACTACGAAGCATGGACCAATAAAGAGTTTATTGGCCGTGGCGAGTTCACGCTAGAGTTCGGTAACTACGAAGTAGATATTACGGTTCCGGCTGACCACATCGTATCGTCAACGGGTGTGCTTCAAAACCCGAAAGACGTGTTAACTAAAACACAGCGCGACCGTCTGAAAAAGGCAGAAAAAGCTGACCGTATCGTCTTCATCGTTTCACCAGAAGAAGCAATTGAGAACGAAAAAGAAGGCACGACTAAGCTTAAAACCTGGACCTTTAAGGCAGAAAACGTACGTGACTTTGCATGGGCCTCTTCGCGTAAATTTGCGTGGGATGCGCGTGGTTATCAGCAAGGCGGTGACACTCAACCATTGGTAATGGCCATGTCTTTCTACCCGAAAGAAGGTGGCGAGCTATGGCAGAAGTATTCTACAGAATCAATCATCCACACCATGGATGTTTATAGCCGCTTTAGCTTCGATTACCCATACCCAGTAGCCCAATCAGTAAATGGTCCAGTTGGCGGCATGGAATACCCCATGATCACCTTCAACGGCCCGCGTACAGAGCTTCGTGACGATGGTTCACGCACGTACTCGCTTGCTGAGAAACGTTTCCTTATTGGTGTGGTTATTCACGAAGTAGGTCATATCTATTTCCCTATGACAGTTAACTCTGACGAGCGCCAGTGGACATGGATGGATGAAGGTCTGAACAGCTTCCTAGACGGCGTTGCCGGTCGCGAGTGGGATCCTACGATCCCTTGGGGCGTTGAGCCACGTGATATCACTGGCTATATGAAGTCTCAGACGCAAGTGCCAATTATGACCCAGTCTGACTCAGTACTTCGCCTTGGCCCAAATGCCTATACCAAGCCTGCAGTAGCGCTTAACATTCTTCGCGAAACTATTCTTGGCCGTGAGCTGTTTGATTTCGCGTTTAAAGAGTACGCGCAGCGTTGGATGTTTAAACGTCCTACACCATCAGATTTCTTCCGTACTATGGAAGAAGCGTCAGGCGTTGACCTAGACTGGTTCTGGCGTGGTTGGTTTTACACCACAGACCATGTAGATATTAGCCTAGACAGCGTATACAAGCTTCGTTTAGACACTGAAGATCCAGATATCGATTTTGCTCGCGAACGTGAAGCAGAAATGGAAAAACCGAAGTCACTTACCGACCTTCGTAATAAAGAAGAAGGCAAAAAGCTTTGGGTAGATCGCTTTGAAGATATCAGTGACTTCTACGACGAAAACGATCGTTACACCGTAACTAACAAAGAGCGCAACAAGTACAAGAAATTCTTGAAAGATCTTGAGCCTTGGGAGCGTAAAGCGTTTGAGCGTGCGGTGAAAGAAGACAAAAACTACTACGTGCTAGATTTCAGCAACAAGGGTGGGTTGGTGATGCCAATCATTCTTGAACTAACGTTTGAAGACGGCACGAAAGAAGAAATGCGTATTCCTGCGGAAATCTGGCGTCGTACACCTAAAGCCGTAAGCAAGCTTATTGTTACCGACAAAGACAAAGAGCTGGTAAGCGTAACCGTTGATCCGCACTGGGAAACCGCAGACGTAGATGTGGAAAATAACCACTACCCCCGTCGTATCATTCCTTCGCGTATTGAAGCGTATAAGAATAAGCCGCGTAACACTTACGAGTACCGCGACCTTATGCACGACTCAAAGACCGAACTGAAAACCGACGACGAGGACAAAGATGACGAATAAGTTGTCTTTGGCTCGCTTGCAGCAGAGCGCTCATGCTCTGCTCGCAAGCGTAAGTGCATTCGCAATTACGGCTGCGCTATTAGTTAGCGCAATGTCGTACAGCACTGCAGCCCAAGCGCATCAAATAAAAGCAGCAATTACCACGGTACTGTTCAATCCTAGAACAGAAAATATTGAGGTGATGCACCGCTTTAATTTGCACGATGCTGAACACGCGGTTAAGGCATTGTTCGACAAGCATGCAGATATTATGGACGATATAGAAACGCAGCAACAATTCGCTGATTACGTCGCCCACCACTTTGCAATTTTAAATGCAGCAGGCGAGCCATTAAAGCTTGCTGATGTTGGCTTTGAAGTTGAAGGTAAGCACTTTTGGGTTTATCAGGAAACTGCTGAGCCGCCTGTACTTGAAGGCATTAAAATTCGCCATGATGCATTGCGTGACTTGTGGCCAAAACAAGTGAATACGCTAAATGTAGAAGGCAAGGGTGATATCAAAACCCTGACCTTTGCTGATAGCGTAAATTTGCTGGAAGTAAGCTTCAAAAGCCAAAATAGCGACCATCACTAATACCTAACGGTATAAGTTTATGAAAGCCCACCCGCATTCCTTGTCAAACGGCAGTGATTGCGGGTGGGCTTTTTTGTTTACGTGCTTCACGGTGTTCTTGTAGATAATGGA
>NZ_JAFLMX010000163.1:0-9306 GCF_017849675.1 Alteromonas sp. AO-Serp | reverse complement strand
TTTACTTGCTGGCAGCTAGCTTTGCAACCGCTTCAGTCAAGGCATCGATTTTTGCTGAAAGCTCTTCGATGCGCTGATCAGCTGGCTCTGAATCAAGGCCAAGCTTCTTGCGCACGTCTGCAACGCGATTTTCAACATCGTTAGTCGTAGATTTGAACTTACTTTTTGCGTCTTCTTCTAGCGTTTCGCCCTTTGTCACTAGCTCGTCAAACATTTTGTTCGCTTCTTCGCTTAGCTTCTCGTAGCGCCCCTGCGCTTCTTCAACGCTCTTACCATAAGCGCCTAGGCCTGCTAACCAAATTTTACGTGCCATTTCTTCGGCTTCGTTGATTTTACCTTTAATTGTGTCAGTAGTAGTCATGTTCAGCTCCTATGAATGCTAAATGAGAGTGTATTTCAACACCATGGCTTTACTTTACGATTAACAATTAGAATCCGCATACTAAAAACACAAAAAACATAAAAATGCCCGAAAAAGCGCTAACTTGTTCGGGCGAAATACCAGAGGAGACTGGTTTTAAAAAGGTGAGTGTAGAGTTAGAGAGGAACACCTGCGAGATGCAACACAAACACATATTCAAGCGCGGTAGACTCGAATCGTTTGAAACGTCCTGAAGCTCCACCGTGACCCGCTTCCATGTCGGTTTTGAAAAGCAATAAGTTTTCGTCTGTTTTGTATTCTCTTAGCTTCGCCACCCACTTCATTGGCTCAAAGTACTGCACTTGTGAGTCGTGTAGTCCGGTTGTGACCAACATATGTGGATAGTCTTTCGCTTCAATCTGATCGTAAGGCGAGTAGGAAAGCATATAGTCAAACTCAGCTTTGTTGGCTGGGTTACCCCACTCGGTATATTCACCGGTAGTCAGCGGAATAGACGCATCGCTCATTGTAGTCACTACATCAACAAATGGAACGTGCGCGCTCACACCTTGATAGAGTTCAGGTGCCATATTTACGATTGCGCCCATTAATAAGCCACCCGCGCTGCCGCCCATAGCAAAGACGCGGTCTTTGTCTGCGTACTGCTTTGCCACAAGTCCTTTTGAAACGTCAATAAAGTCAGTAAAGGTATTTATTTTCTGATGCATTTTGCCGTCTTCATACCACTCGCGCCCCAACATTTGACCTCCGCGAATGTGTGCGATCGCGACAACAAAACCTCTGTCTATCAAAGATAACCAGCTGCTTCTAAACGTTGGGTCTACAGTCGAACCGTATGAGCCATAGGCGTATTGATATAATGGATTGGTGCCGTCTTTCTTAAACTTATCTTTGCGATAAACTATCGAAACGGGAACCGACGTACCGTCTCTCGCTTCAATCATCACGCGCTCAGAGGCATAGAGAGAGGAGTCAAAAGTGTCAGATACACGGGTTTGTTTCATCACCTCGCTTTCAAGGGTATCTAAGTTGATATCAATGATAGAACCAGGCGTGGTCAACGAGCTGTAATAAATTCTAAGCTTATTGGTATCCATTTCAGGGTTTGCATTAAAATACGCACCGTAAATTGGATCTTGAGTTGGAATAACTTTCTCTTCGTTTGTCGTCAGATTGTGAACGACTAAGCGCAGCATCCCGTTTTCTTTTTCTTTAACCACTAAGTGGTTGTTCATTACTTCAATACTTTGAAGGAAAACGTCTGGACGATGTGCAATCACTTCTTGCCATTTCGACACATCGTTAGTGGCGTCTAATGGTGCTTTCATCACTCTAAAATTCTTCGCACCAATATTAGTCAACACAAAATAACCGTCACTCGCTTTTGCTACACTGTATTCTTGTCCGTCTTCAATGGGCAAGAATACTTTTGTTTGAGACGTTGGGTTATTCGCATCAATCAAAGTCACACCTGTTTTTTCGGTGTTGTCATGGTGAATGTATATGACACTATCGTCTTTACTTTTACTGATATAGGTATAAAAGGTAGGGTCGCTTTCTTCATAAACTAAAACATCTTCGCTTTGAGACGTGCCCAATTTATGGCGATAGACTTGGTATCCTAAAAGAGTCTGCGGGTCTTTCTTCACGTAAAAGAGGTGGGTATTATCGTTCGCCCAAACTACACTTCCAGACGTACCTTCTAAAATGTCATCAAGCTTTTCTTCACTCTCTAGGCTTTTGACATACACAGTGTAGATGCGTCGGCTAAGCGTATCTTCAGAATACGCAAGCAACTTGTTGTTGCTGCTCACCGCGTAACTGCCAATACTGAAATAATCATGCCCTTCAGACATTCGGTTTGCATCAAGCAATACTTGCGGTTCAGCGTCAAGTGAAGGTTTTCTTAAATAAATAGGATACTCGTTTTCACCTGAGTAGCTGGTGTAGTACCAGTAACCATTGTCGAGAACGGGAACGGTTGAGTCGTCCTTCTCAATCCGAGACACGAGCTCCTCATAAAGCGCTTCTCGGTTTTTCTTAAGAGGAGCCAAAACAGTCTCAACATAGCTGTTTTCTTGTTCTAAATGGGACAATATCTCTTCGTCGGTGCGGGAGTCATCACGCATCCAATAGTAATTGTCATTACGGGTGACACCATGCGCGGTCATTTCATGCGGCACTTTTTTCGCCACAGGCGCACTTACTTGAGTATTTAGCATAACGGATGGCGCTGCACTTTCAGCTACTTGTTGAGGATTTTCAGTTTTGTTTTCGACGCCACAGCCTGCTACCAAGCCACCTGCGGCAAGTGCTATCCATAGATATTTCATTATTATTCCTGTTGTGCACTTTTATTGGCGCTTTGTTTACCGCCAAGCGATTGAAGACAATCGACTTTTGATCATTGAAGATTTAAGAAAGCAGCTAAACTAAGCGAAGTTTATAAGTAAAGTGAGTATATATAATTACGATTTAGGGTCTAGCGTTACTTAACGCGAATGAGACTAAGTAAGGGTTAAAATGTTACAAGATATGTGAAACTGTGTTTCATCGCTGTAAATTCACCAACGAGCGTTAGTAGAAAGCGATAAAAAAACGCCGCATATTCAGAAATAATGCGGCGCTTTTGTTGTTTATTGTAAAAGCCGTCGTATGGAAACCAACAGCCTTTGGCATCCTAGTGTTTAGTCGACCAAATCCTTAGGCATGTCATCACGAATAGCAAGCCACACCTTTCCACTTTCTATACCGTACTTTCTAACTACTACAGGGACACGGTCGTATTCGCCTTTCTCAGCAACATCAAGCAAGTCTGCGTAATACTTGTTTGCCACGTCGCGTGCTTGTTGGTGCGAGAAGAAATAGCCACCAATACGCGAGTACAAACCACGGAAACCGTTCATCATCAAAACAAATACGTTATTGTTAGACGCTAACGCCAAGTCATGTGACATTTGATAGTCGAACTGGGCAAAAGCTAAACCTTCTTGCTCCACATTTTTATAACGGGCAATAATTGCAGCAGACTCTTGAGGGTTGTTTCGAATTGCGCCTCGAATGAAAACCGCACTTAAATTAGTGCGCGCTGCTAATAAATTATCAACCAGTTCAGGGATCCCTTCTTGGTCTAAACGAGCGAGAGTTTCTAAAATGTTTAACCCACACGTTTCCCAGAAATTGTTAACCTTGGTCGGCTTGCCGTGTTGAATTGTTAACCAACCATCACGAGCCAGACGCTGAAGTACTTCACGCAGTGTAGTACGCGTTACACCAATTAACTCAGAAAGCTCTCTTTCTGCAGGCAAAATGGTGCCAGGTGGAAATCTTCCACTCCAAATAGATTCAACAATATATTCTTCGGCGAATCCAGCTGGACTCTGTGCCTTATAAATCATAACTAATCGCCTGCACGTTATTGTTATTTTGCAACTGATTGTACCAGATGCTGTTTTATTATCACAATGAATTATGCCTCGTCCACTAAAGGTTTTAACAACTTGTTAAAATTAAAGTGTTATTTCAAACACCATTAAACACTGCTTGTACATTTTATGTTCGAAATATTACGTATTTTCAAATTCAATGATAACTATCATAAAAAAAGTGATAAATATTCAGTGACTTTCACATGGTGGGGTCTGTGAATTGCTTTCTCAAGACGTTAATATCATGTACGCTTAATTTCCGACTATAATGACAGCAGCAAAACCGCGGTAAGGCGAAATAAATCGCATAGCGCCAGCAGTTTATGTATGCAATAACCGGAACTACACAGTATAAAGATGCGCAAAAATGCGTGCTTTGTTGTAAAAGGAACAGGAACTCATGCAAACCTCAATGATCGCGGCGATCTATAAGAATTTCCTGGGACATGCGCCCGACTGGTATAAAAAAACCATTATTGCCTTTCTCATTGTTAATCCCTTCATCTTTATGGTGGACCCATATGTAGCGGGCTGGACGCTTGTAATCCAATTCATCTTTACCCTAGCGATGGCATTGAAATGTTACCCGCTTCAACCAGGAGGCCTGCTGCTCATCGAAGCGATGTTTATAGGCATGACATCGCCTGGCCATATGATGCATGAGATTGAAGTTAACTTAGAAGTGTTATTGCTACTGGTATTCATGGTAGCGGGCATTTACTTCATGAAAGACCTGCTTATGTACTTGTTCACCAAATTGGTGATTAAGGTTCGCAACAAGCTAATTTTATCCCTATCGTTTATTTTTGCATCTGCATTTCTATCGGCGTTTCTCGACGCATTAACGGTTGTTGCAGTAATAATCAGTGTAGGTCTGGGCTTTTACTCTATCTATCACAAAGTAGCGTCGGGCAAGGAGTTTCATTCTGATCACGACCACACAAGCGACGACGAACTGGGAAGCCACGACTTAGAAGACTTCAGAGCTTTCCTACGCAACCTTATGATGCACTCAGCCGTAGGTACTGCCCTTGGTGGTGTTATGACCATGGTAGGCGAACCACAGAACCTGATTATTGCAGACAAGGCTGGCTGGGACTTCGTTGAATTTTTCATCCGTATGGCACCGGTTACTATCCCAGTATTTGTATTTGGCTTGTTAACTACCGTCGTGTTAGAAAAAACCGGAATGTTTTCTTACGGTGCAAAATTACCTGCAGCGGTAAGACAGATTTTGGTCGACTATAACGACCATATGGACAAGGGCCGCAGTAAGCGTGAAACCGCTAAACTGATAGTACAAGCGCTAATTGGTGTTTGGTTAATTATTGGCCTTGCTACGCATATGGCGTCAGTGGGTCTTATCGGTCTGTCAGTAATTGTACTTGCTACTTCAATGAGCGGTGTTATCGAAGAACACGCACTTGGAAAAGCGTTCGAGGAAGCACTGCCATTTACCGCATTACTTTGCGTATTCTTCGGTGTAGTAGCCGTTATCATTGACCAAGGCCTTTTCCAGCCGGTAATCCATTGGGTACTGTCGTTTGAAGGCGAAACTCAAATGGTTATGTTCTATCTTGCTAACGGTGTGCTTTCGATGGTGAGTGACAACGTGTTTGTGGGCTCTGTTTATATCACTGAAGTCACAGCGGCTCTACAGGCCGGTCAAATCACACGTGACCAGTACGATATGCTTGCTGTAGCAATCAATACGGGAACCAACTTACCCAGTGTGGCAACACCAAACGGTCAAGCTGCTTTCCTATTCTTGCTGACCTCAGCCATCGCGCCACTGCTTCGTTTGTCGTACGGCCGTATGGTTATGATGGCATTGCCATATACCATCGTGCTGACCATCGTTGGTTTGTTAGCAACTTACATTGGACTTGCTGATGCTACTCAGGTGCTTTACGACATGCACCTCATTGAACACCACACCGCTGCTGAAGCGGGTGCACAAGCGGTAGGTCACTAGTCTATGCGCGGAATCATTCACAGCATTAGCCAATGGGCAGAGCACAAGTCTTCATGGCTTGTGCTTTTCGCCACGTCATTGGCATTAGAAATTGCTGCGCTTTACTTTCAGTATGGCATGGGTTTAAAGCCGTGCATTATGTGCATTTATCAACGAACCGCCATGTACGGTATTGTGTTGTCAGCACTTATTGTCGTTATTAAAAACAATGGCTTTACACGCATGCTTGGTTTCGCTGGTTGGGCTGTATCTGCAGGATGGGGCTTCTTAATTGCCAAAGAACACGTTGGCATTCTCAATGCTGCGAACCCATTTTTTGCCAGCTGCGAAATTGTGCCAAACTTCCCTTCGTGGTTACAACTTCACGAGTGGCTACCCGCTGTATTTGCTGCTGAAGGTGACTGTTTAGAAGATTCGTGGCAGTTTTTGTCTATGGGAATGGCTGAGTGGATGCAAATTATTTTTGCTGCCTACTTTGCTGTGTTCGCTATTGTGTTTGCATGTCGATTATTGGATAAGAAACCCTTTTGATCGACTTATCCATTCTACCGTCTCGCCTACCTCCGATACATACGGAACAAGGCCCCATTTCCATTCAGCGCATTGCAGAGAAACACTGCTATGCGCTTTGTGAGGCTGGACAACAGTCTATCCATCACGTAAAACCTTGGTTTGGTTCAGCGGTTTGCCCTGTTACGCCTGCACTGTCCAAGCAGTGCATCACCAACATGGAAAAGGCACGAGATACAGGATATGGACTTACCTACTTACTAATCCACGAAGAAAAATGCTTAGGTATGGGCATTATCAACCACATTCACCACACGCACCTTACCGCTAATCTTGGCTACTGGCTAAAACCAGACGCGTGCGGAAAAGGTTTAGCTACCGCGATTTGTGAAGCCTTGAAGAAGCTTGCGTTCTCTCAAATGAATTTGCATCGATTAGAATGCTTTATAGAGCCTAACAACAAGGCAAGCATACGTGTGGCAGAGCGAATTGGTGGTACAAAAGAAGGGCTTTGTCGCAAACGCGTATTCGGGCGCGATGCGTTGCTTTATGCGATTGTTAATGGCGATTAACGCGCGTTCTGCGCGTTAATCTAAGTCTTCTAAAGGCCAAATGGCTATATAGTCTTCAAAATTATTTAAATCCACGTCGGTTTCAAAAACAGTCTTATTGCGTACCGACATTCCCTTTGCGTGCATCACGTGTTTCTTCCCCTTGTTTAACAATGGGTGCCACGATGGTATGCCCCTTCCCTCATAAAGGCGACGATACGTGCAGCTATTAGGCATAAAAAAGATATCCTTCAGATTCTCTTTTGTCAGCTTCACGCAATCAGGCACCAGCTCTGTACGCCTTTCATATTGGGTACATTCACATTTTTTTGTGTTCAAATACGTACACACAATATTGGTATAGTGAATCTTCTCATTATCGTTAATGTGGTCGGTCACTTCGTATTCTTCTACCGCGTCATCATCGATAAATTTTTGCAAACAACATTTACCACATCCATCACAAAGTGATTCCCATTCCTTTTGGGTCATCTCCTCTAAAGATTTGGTTTCCCAAAACGCTGCCGTCATTCTGCTATTACCTCAGTTTCCACGGTTAAATGATTGTCTAGCGTTGCAATAATCGTATCTTGTGAGCAGAGCTTACCTACCCCTTTGGGCGTGCCTGTAAGAATCACGTCGCCGCTGTCTAACGTAAATATAGATGACATATGGGCGATAAGTGGTATGATTTTGTGCAGCATCAGTTCGGTATGTCCCTGCTGTCTAATCACCCCATTTATGGTTAAGGTAAAACGCAGGTCTTCCAAGTTTTCTATTTCACTTAACGGCACAAAGCCAGACAGCGGTGCACTGTTGTCAAAAGACTTCGCTCTTTCCCAAGGCTGGCCTTGCTTCTTAAGCTCGGCTTGAACCTCGCGAAGGGTTAAATCGAGACCAAGTCCAATACCCCATATCGCGGCTTTTACGTCATCTACACTCGCATTCTTCAATGATGATTTTAGCAGCACAGCGACTTCAAGCTCGTTGTGACACTCGCCTTTGTCGGTAGGAATGGCAATAGGCTTCTGCATATAACATAAGGCAGCCTTTGGCTTCATAAACAGCAAGGGTGCTTCAGATACGGTAGAATTCATTTCTTGAATGTGGTCGAGGTAATTTCTACCTATACACACTACTTTACTAACGGGTAGTGATATTTCATTGCCTTGAGAATCGATGTGACGATAAGCCATTAGTAACCTCGTTTTATCCGCTCTGATAAATACCCAACCGAAACGCCAAAGTAAGACGAGCGGTTCCACTTCATCAGTGTGTGAAAATTGTTATACACCAAGTAAATTCGGCCTTGCTCACCATCTGGCATAATAAGCGATGCACTGATTTCTGCATTGGGGAGTTCATTTCCGTTGTAGCGCTTGACGCCATTCTGCTGCCAAAAGGCCAACGGCTTCATGTTAGATTTCGCTAACCCTGAAAAAGGTACTGGTTTGGTTAGTATTACTTGGCGTCCCCACGTACCTTCACTATCCCAACCTTCAGATGATAGATAGTTGGCGATTGACGCAAATACGTCTGCCTTGGTCCCCCAAATATCCTTTCTGCCGTCGCCGTCGTAGTCCACTGCGTAATTTAGAAAGGATATGGGCATAAACTGTGTTTGTCCCATCGCACCGGCCCAAGAGCCTTTAAGCGCCTCTACAGAGATATGCCCTTCATCTAGAATCTGAAGTGCCGCAAAAAAATTGTCTTTAAACAGCTTTTCTCTTCGCCCTTCATACGCCAAAGATGCCAGTGCAGACAGCACATTAAAGTTGCCCTGAATTTTACCAAAGTTAGACTCGTTACCCCACAGCGCAACAATAAAGCGTGCCTGAACCCCGTATTTTTGAGCAATTTCGTCAAGCAGTACTTTGTGTTCATTGTACTGCTCAACCGCCTGCTTTACTTTCCAGTCGGGTACTCGCGTTGCTAGATAATCATCTAACGTAATTTTTTTCTCTGGCTGGCTTTTGTCAGACTTGACGACCGTGGGCCTGAAAGTAATGTCAGCAAACGCCAAATCTAACTTAGTCTTATCTATGCCCTTTTCGGCCGCTTCTTTTTTCAGTTGAGCAACGTAGCTTTTGAAGGCCGTCTCACTAAGCCCACTGTCATTACTTGGCTGATTTTCGGTATGAACTGTCAGTGAAAAGCTTAAGGTTATACTCGATAAAACTAGGGCAATATTGCGCGGTTGAGGAAATAAACTACGATTTTTGCGCTTAGCTATAAAGGTAATTCGGCTAACTAAGCGGTTTAGAGTCTTTAATAACATGGATATTTAAAACTTCTTATCGGGTGTTTTTGACAGCCCAAGAGATTCACGGTGTTGCTCTAGCAAGTTATCTTCTTTTGGCGGCATTTGAAGGTAAAAGCCTTTTTCGTTAAGCTCGTCGATAAGTTTTTGCTTATCAACCATGCCAAGTTTCTCGCGCTTTTCTAGGGCGATGATAGTCA
>NZ_JAFLMX010000005.1:0-24153 GCF_017849675.1 Alteromonas sp. AO-Serp | reverse complement strand
GGTGCTGGCAAGTTTCCTAGCGAAGCGTGGGAATGCAGGAATGGCTGTTCCCTTTCAAATTCCCAGAATGAAGTTAGGAAGCTTGCCAGACCTTCCCGAAGGGCGAGTTTAAAATGTCCGTACTCTTTGTTGTGTCACCTTGATGTAGACCACTATACCTGCGGTAACACGCCGCGATTACGAACATTTTAAGTCTCGCTGAGTGGGTAATTGTCTATGCGGACTGGTATAAAATTGCGATAAGCAAAAAGCGACACAATCCAATCAAAAAAGGGCAGCCTAAGCGTTTCAAAAAGCTTTGCTGCCCTTTTCTATCTGTAAGACTAGGCTTTATTTGGCCGTATTTTCTATTGCTTGCTCTTCAACAGCATCAGCATCAATGGCAATCGTATCTACGATCACTGCGCATGCTGCATCACCCGTAATATTTAGCGCAGTGCGGATCATGTCGAAAATTCTGTCCAAGGCAAATAGCAGGGGTAAACCTTCAATGGGAATGCCGGCAGCAAGCAACACCGCAACGACCAAGAATGATGGCCCAGGAACGCCCGCTTGACCAACCGCGCCAAGGGTAGAGGTTAGGACGATGGCAACATATGCACCCATTGATAAATCTATATTGAAAAGCTGCGCAAAAAACACCGCTACCAAGCCATAATAAATGGCATTTCCGCTCATGTTGATGGTGGCGCCTAACGGCAGTACAAAAGATGCCGTTGCGTTTCTTACACCTAGCTCATTCTCTACTGTATTCATAGTGACCGGAAGTGTCGCCATGGATGACGCGGTTGAAAGAGCAACCGCCTGAGGCTTTTTCATAGCCACGAGAAATGATTTAGCCGACGTTTTTGTAAATAGCTGTACCAAAAGCGGGTAAACCACAAAACCAAATACTAAAATTGCCGCAGTAAACTCCAAGAAGAGTTTTTATACCACCATGAGCGCGGCAAAACCAAATGTTCCTACTGCCTCTGCCATTAAACCAAATACGCCGATAGGCGCGATTTTCATCACACAGTTGATCATCCATACCATGGCATCAACGATAGTGTTCACGCCATTTAAAATAGGCTCACGGTTCTTTTTAGGTTGTTTGGAAAGGGCGAGGCCAAAGAACAAGCAAAACACCAGAATTTGAAGAATGTTCGCGTTGGTTAACGACGCAAATACGTTGGTGGGGATCATACCTGTAACGGTAGCCCAAAATGAAGGTAGCTCACCTTTAGAGGCGTATTCACCAGAGAACATACCTTCTACCGCAGAAACGTCGATACCTATTCCTGGCTTAAACACTTCACCCATAATGAGGGCCAGTGTTACGGCAAGTGCTGACGTTAACGCAAAATAAGCAAGGGTAGATAGCCCCACTTTTCCTGCATTAGTGCTGTTGCCAAGCCCCGCAGCGCCAGAGATAAGCGCTACTGCCACCAGTGGAATGACCAGCATTTTAATTAAATTGATAAAAATGGCACCTAGTGGTGCGAACATTTCAGCGTTTTCACCCATAAAGGCGCCAACAGCGGTGCCAATAATCATAGCAATGACAACTTGTACGCCGATATTGCCCAGTAAGGATTGTTTTTTAGACACGTCTAGAACCTCTTAGAGTGTGTTTAAATGTGAAAAGTGATTTGTGAATGAATAATTGAGAGCCCTAATACTGAAGTGCCCGCGTCGGCATAAACAATGGGTAAAAGCTTCTAATTATAAAAGCCTCGAATTATAAAAGCTTTACTTAGGCTTCGATTAAAATGCCGCGATTGACGCTATCAGGATAGGGTTATTTCATAGGGGTGTTGCTGTCTTTATCTTGGTCTTTAACGGATGTATTCGCGCTTTCACTGTCCTTGTTTGAATCGTCGTCACTATCATCATAAGGTTTAGAAGGTGTCGGAAATTTAAATCTAGCACTGTATTTAAGCAGCGTGATATTCCCAATCACAACGCCCAATACTAAAACAATAATGATGATGACCCAGGTAGTACTCATAAAAATTCCGTAGGCTACAGCCCTTTGTTCAATACATAGCGATTATACAAGCTAGGTAGCTGTGGCAAAATACATGTTTTGCCTTCTATATCGCTTTGTTCAATGGCTTTTGTAAAGCCATCTAAGTGCCTGGCATTTTCGAAAACACACGCTGTTTTTCGAAAGCTTAAATGCCATGGCTCTACTGCGACGCCACCCGTATTAACCGAAAAAGGACGATAAAAGCCAAACTGTTCCATATTGTCAGCTAGCCAACATGAAAGGGCATGGCACGGTCCGCCAGAAAGGTATTCGCTTTCGACAAGATTAAACTTGCCCCCCCAGTTATGCACGGCAGCTCTGTCGTACACATCGATGTCAGTGCCCCAATGGTGGCGACTGCCGCCGGGAAGTGCTGACCATGTCAAAATAGCATGAAGCTTTTCATTATCGCTTAGTGCCTCGAATGGCAGTTCATCACCGTTGGTATTAAGAAGCTGTGCTTGACCTGCCCATTTGCGGTTAAAAATAGCAGTTTGTCTGTCGAAATCACGAAAGCTACTGACCAACTGTAAGTCTATACCGTCTTTTTGCGCAGCATCTTGCATGGCAAGAAACGGCGATATCACGTCGCGATGCAGTCTATGGCCGTTGCCAGCATCAACGAGATAGTCGTTGTGCTGGCCTAACCACGCTTTTTCTGGCACTTGATTCATAACCATCAATAGCGGCTATTTAGCCAGCAAGCGTTCTAGGATACCGAAGTACATATCAGCAAGCTGTTCAAGATCAGACATTTTCACGCACTCGTCAATTTTGTGAATAGTGGCATTCACCGGGCCTAGCTCTATCACTTGTGCACCTGTTGGCGCGATAAAGCGACCATCTGATGTACCGCCAGCAGTAGACAGCACGGTAGGTGTTCCTTTAACCGCCGCTATTGCACCTTGAGTGGCTTCTAACAGGGCACCCGTATCGGTCAAAAAGGGTTGACCGTTAAACGTCCATTTAATCTCGTACTCCAGTTCGTGGGCTTCCAAAATTGCCGTGACTCTCTCAATGAGAATTTGGTCGGTTACTTCCGTTGAAAAACGGAAGTTGAAGCAAACGTGCATCTCGCCCGGGATCACATTGCCCGCACCTGTACCCGCGTGAATGTTTGATATCTGGAAGCTGGTGGGAGGAAAAAAGTCGTTCCCGTTATCCCAATGAGATTTAGCTAGCTCGTCAAGGGCCGCCATTGCACTGTGAACAGGGTTTTTAGCTAAATGAGGGTAGGCGACATGGCCTTGGATACCTTTTACTACTAAATCACCCGTTAATGAACCTCTACGGCCATTCTTAACAATATCGCCTACTTCGTCGGTTGAAGAGGGTTCGCCAACAATACACCAATCAATTTTTTCGTTGCGGGCTTCAAGGGTATCAATAACGCGGGTGGTACCGTTTATAAAAGGGCCTTCTTCGTCGCTAGTAATAAGGTACGCAATACTTCCCTTGTGATCAGGGTATTTGTTCACAAACTCGCGGGTGGCTACTAGCATAGCGGCAAGACTGCCTTTCATGTCAGCTGCGCCCCGCCCATGCAGATAGCCGTCAACTTCTGTCGCGGTAAATGGCGGTGTTTTCCATGCTGACTCAGGGCCACTAGGCACTACATCAGTGTGGCCTGCGAAACAAAATACCGGGCCTTCTTTACCTCTGCGAGACCAAAGGTTCGTCGTGTCTTCAAATACCATGGTTTCATTATTAAACCCTAAAGCACCTAAAAACTCGCCCATGGCTTCTTGGCAACCTGCGTCTTCTGGCGTTACAGAACGGCGGTTTATTAATTGTTTAGCAATTTCAATAACAGAGTCGTTTAACAAAATATTTCCTCATACTGCGCGGGTTTGAAGCCAATATAAAACGCGTTGTCATGAACAAGGATAGGGCGTTTAACCATGGCAGGATGAAGCTCTAGCAGAGCCAGTGCTTTATCTTTATCTAGATTCGCTTTCTCTTGCTCTTCTAGCTGGCGAAAGGTCGTGCCGCGTTTGTTGAGCATTGCTTCCCAGCCAAGCTCAGACTCGGCTCGTACAAGAAAGTCGTTATCTATCCCGTCCTTGCGGTAATCGTGAAATGTGAAAGCGATATCGTTGTCTGCTAACCATTTTTTTGCTTTTTTAATGGTGTCACAGTTTGGGATCCCATAAAGGATTGTGCTCATGGTGATTTATTCCGTACTACTTTGTTGTTTGTAAATGAAAGACGCTGGTTAGAACAGTGCCATTATGTGGCGCTGTTTCGAAGAGCTAGAGAAAATAGAAAACCGCAATAGCCCGAAAACAGTGCGCCTGTACATTTTTGTTTTTCAATGTGCTCCATCATACAAGCTGTTGATACGTTGATAAACTCACTTGCGATGATTTTTAATAGTAAATCATTCAGGGCTGAAAGCCTGTTTTACAATTAGGTCAACAGGCCTTAGAGGTAAAGCGTCAACAACGTATCTTCGCCCGCTTCGACAAACTTTTGATGCGTAGGCACCACGCCGATAAGCGCATTTGCATTAAGCAACGTCATTGAACAGGTATTGCTAACACCGCGCTGCTTTAGCCATGCAGCATTCACGGTAAAAAGTACTTGTTTAAGTCTTATTTCATCGCCCCGCTTCAAAGAACAGGCGAATTGTGCGCCATGCAAATGACTAGTATCGCCACCATATTTAATCTTGCATTTAAGGCCCGCGCTAGACTGTATGTCGATTGCGTAATCTAGCGGGGAAACGCTCAATACTTTACCAGCGAAAGGCGATAAGACAGTATTTGATGTTGAGCTTATTGCTGCACCAGGCCCCATAAGGCCACTTTTATAATAGGGATCGTCAATGTGTGAGAGTGAAACCACTTGCCCTGAAAATGGGCTTAAAGTTACAAACTGCTTGGTAAAACTGTCTGGTGCGTATTGTAGTTGCTTAGCATTCACGGTATTAAACGTCATCACTTACCGAATAGCCAGCTTTCTTAAGCGCACTAATGGCATCTTTTAGTTTATTGTCTTTTACTAAAAAGAAGTCAGTGTCGAAGGTTGATACCACAAATATAGCCACTTTTGCTGATGCTAACACTTGGCCGATTTGGGCCATGATCCCTACCATGGACAAGTGCAAAGGCCCTAACAGTTCAAGTGCACGCCAACCTTCATCACTATCTAGTGACGGTACGTCTACCGAGTCAGGCACAACAATAGATAGTTCATCTTCTGTTTTACCTAAGAAAAAAAGAGGGCTATTAAGCACAGATGCGGGGATATTGGTTTCAGGATCCAAGCTGTGAATGGTAAACAAAGATTCTCTGACTAAAAGTGTTTGTTTGGGCATGAGAAACCGAAAAAAAGATAACTTCGAAGATATTCACATTAAACCACTAACTGTGATTAAGTGCTACGTGTTATCCACTTAATCTGTGGATAAGTTTGTTGAGTAGTTTGGGGCTTTGTTGTAAGTGTATGTATTTAAAGGAATAAATAAACTGTACAAACAATGTTCAGTGGATAACATTCTCAATTTTACAAGCATTTTCCACAGGCCATGTCTACAACTAAAATAAAAAATGTTTTGTAATTTTGCAATTTCTTAGCTTGACAACCATGGCTTTTTTCAGAAATTAGCGTACTACTAAAACGCGAGATTCAAATGATCGAACTCTTTTGGCCATGTTGATCTTTGATGTACAGCAAAGGTCAATAGACTCTAGCCTTTTTACCTTTAAAACATCAGTACATTAAAATGATCTATTAGTTAACAAATATTCAGTAAGGTACTACTGTTAGTAGTTAATTTAGTCTTGGGTTTTGCTTATTGAAGCAATGGGGCATTGCGCTTATCAGTTATGTAGCTTACTAGGTATTTGCTCTCTAACCAGAACAAGAGCGCTGACTAGAAAAAATGCCTCAACCATAAATAGAGCCCTTACAAAACAACAGCCCTAAAAAAAAACAGAGGGAGAGACAATGTCAGATTCTTCATGGTGCGATATTACTGTAGAAAACGCAGACGAACTTGTCAGCTTTTATGAAGCGGTGATGGGATGGAAGAAAGAATCCATAGATATGGGTGGCTACAATGATTATGTCATGATGAAGGCCGACGGCACACCTGTGGGCGGCATTTGTCATAAGCGGGGTGTAAACGCGCAGTACCCAAGCGGATGGATTAATTACTTTACCGTAGAAAATCTAGATGCCGCGTTGAAAGAAGTTACTTCCAAAGGTGGAAAGCAGGCGGGTGATATACGTCATCACGGCAAAGACAGCTTTTGTGTCATTATTGACCCAAGCGGCGCTGCGTGCGCGCTTTATGAAAAAGGCAGCAAGTGATGAGACTTGCTGCCCTAGTATTGTGTTAGCTATCGAATTACTTGTTTAGCACGCCGCGATTTACCTGATCGCGTTCAATCGACTCAAATAGTGCCTTGAAGTTACCCTCGCCGAAACCTTCATCTTGTTTGCGTTGGATAAATTCAAAGAACACTGGGCCGAAAACGGTTTCAGAAAATATCTGGAGCAGTAGGCGAGGCTCACCATTTTCCGTTGTGCCGTCCAATAGAATACCGCGCTTTTGTAGCTCATCTACGTTTTCGCCGTGCCCAGGAAGACGTTCTTCAAGCATATCGTAGTAAGTGTTTGGTGGAGGCGTCATAAACTTCATGCCTTTCGCTTTAAGCTTGTCTAAACACGCCACTAGGTCGTCACAAGCGAAAGCGATATGCTGAATACCTTCACCATTGTACTTCATTAAGAACTCTTCAATTTGGCCACCACCGCCAACCGCCTCTTCATTTAGCGGTATGCGAATTTTACCGTCTGGCGCCGTCATTGCTTTCGATAATAGACCTGTGTATTCACCTTTAATATCGAAATAGCGAATTTCTTTAAAGTTGAATAGCTTTTCGTAGAACCCTGCCCAGAAATTCATGCGGCCGCGGTACACATTATGGGTGAGGTGATCGAGCGTATGGAAGCCACATCCTTCAGGATGGCGATCAACGCCTTCAATCCAATTGAAGTCGATGTCGTAAATGGTATTTTCGCCTTCATAACGGTCTATAAGGTAAAGCATCGCACCGCCAATACCTTTAATAGCAGGAAGTTTCAGTTCCATTGGACCGGTATGGGTATCCATAGGCTGAGCACCGCGGGCAAGCACTTCTTTATATGCGTGCTGTGAATCTTTAACGCGGAATGCCATACCACACGCTGATGGACCGTGTTCTTCGGCATAATAGGCTGCATGACATTTCTTTTCGTAGTTACTTAATAAATTGATGTCGCCTTGACGCCATAATTCCACGTCTTTTGATTTGTGGCGAGCAACAAGGGTAAAGCCCATAGCTTCAAAAATGGGCTCCAACATGCCCTTTTTCGGCGCAGTGAACTCTAAAAATTCAAACCCGTCTAAACCAATAGGGTTTTCAAACAAATCAGCCATAGCGATACATCCTCAACGTAAATCACATTTTATAATTGTTACCTGATTGTAAGGGCGCAGTGAAAAAGCAAGCAATAGGTGTCGAGCTCAAGGATTTTGGGCATGGAAAGCAAAGCTGTAACGTTTTGTTTTCACCCGTGAATGAGATGCTGAGTTAGGGAAAGCTGACTTCCCCTAACTTGTTGAAAATAAATGATATTGAGCAAAGGTGATGCTTGTCGGTTGTGTTCAAAAATCAGTACAATTGCTTGTTTAGGTATCGGTACGTGTAACGTTACAAATCCCAGGGAGCTTATTTTTCACCATCGTAGTACTTTTTAAGGCCTTTCCAGCACGCCAAATAATCTCGTTGACGAATATCACTGTTTAAAGCGAACTCCGTTGGCGCAATGGCATAGCGAGATTCAAACATAAACGCCAGCGTGTTTTCATAACGCTGCGGTGAAAGCTCGGCGTTCGAGGCTTTTTCAAATACTTCAGCTTCTGGGCCATGGGGAGTCATACAGTTGTGAAGGCTCATGCCGCCGGGCACAAAACCGTGTTCTTTGGCGTCGTACATCCCCTCAATTAGCCCCATAAACTCGCTCATAATATTTCTGTGGTAATACGGTGGGCGAAAAGTATTTTCAGCAACCATCCACCTTGGAGGGAAAATAACGAAGTCAACGTTCGCCGTACCTTCCAGCTCAGATGGTGAGGTAAGCACGGTAAATATAGACGGATCCGGGTGGTCAAAACTTACGGTGTTCATAACGTTGAAACGGGACAAATCATATTTATAAGGGGCAGAGTTACCTACCCAAGCCACCACATCAAAGGGAGAGTGATCGAGTTTTGCTTCGAACAAATTTCCACAGAACTTGTTTACCAAAGTGTGAGGCGTCTCATTATCTTCAAACCAGGCCGTGGGATAGCAAAAATCACGCTGGTTCGCATAGCCATTCGCGCCTACAGGGCCACGCTCTGGCAGCACAAAAGGATGACCGTAGTTTTCGCATATATATCCGCGAATTGGCCCATTAATAGGGTTAACCGAAAAACGAACGCCACGAGGAATAACGGCTATTTCACCTACAGACAAGTTGAGCCTACCAAACTCGGTGGTGATCAGCATGTCGCCTAGCTGGGGGACAATAAGCATTTCTCCGTCTGATGAGTAGAAAACACGATTTTGCATATTAGCACTGGCACTGTAGCAGTGAATGCCCATACCTACTTGGGCTTTAGCGTCACCGTTAGTGGCGATGGTTACAAGCGAGTCTACAAAATCAACGTCTTTGTCTGGTAAGGGAACAGGATCCCACCTAAGTACATTCGGAGGGCAATGGACATCAGACTCAGGTGCTGTTTTTACCAGGCCGTTATCAATTTTTTCAAAGTCGCCCATAGCAATAGAGGGGCGTAAACGATAGGTCCAGCTGCGGCGGTTTTCTGCTCGTGGGGCAGTAAATGCTGTACTGCTAAACTGTTCAGCGTAAAGCTTATAATTCACTTTTTGTGGGCTGAACTGGCCTTTAGGAAGGGCACCCGGCAGTGCCTCTGTCTCGTGCTCGTTATTAAAACCCGTTAAATACGACAAATTATCCATAAACCCTCCCACAGGCGGCCATCGATGTGGCTGTACAGATGAATGCTAAATAAAAGTAGTTACAAATGAAACTATGTGGTTTAGGCTAGAGGTAAATGAAATGTAAATCAATGGCCGTGGGCGAGTAGAGGGAATAGAACCAACGTCATTTGGTACGCTAGCTTTACACCTTTTATGTGAGGGCCATTACAAGGTTACACATATTGCGTGTTTTTAATGCACGATGTTAGCTGTGAAAGTTACCTGGGTTAATGTTGAACGCGCCTGAACGCTCGACAGATGGTAGCGACACTGTGGGTATAAGTAACGCCTAAGGTAAATGAAAAACAACCATGGCTTTTAAGGCGGTCGCAGAAGTAAAAATAGCAAGAGTAATACAGTGATAAGGGCTTAAAACATGCAGCTAGAAGATATGCTTGCCTACAAGGTAGCCATGCTCGCGAGCGATTTAAGTGAATCGCTCTCAAAAGAATATGCAGAATATAAACTTACTAAACCAGAGTGGCGAATCTTAGCCACATTAGGCGGCCGAAATGAAAGCTCGCCAAAATCACTGCTAACGGCAAAAGAAATCGCTATTGCAACACGACTAGATAAAGTGCAGGTTTCGCGAGCGCTGGAGCGATTGGTTAAGCGAGATGCTATCGTTAAGCGTGTGAGCAAGCGAGATAAACGGGCCACATTAATTTCATTGTCAGTGGAAGGAGAACGAATCTATCGGGCGCTGTTGCCTAAAATTGTGGCTTGGCAAAATAAGCGTTTGGAAAATATCACTGAAGATGAGTATCGAATATTTGTAAAAGTGATAGATGCACTAACGCCTTAAGATTCGGGTGAAGTCGTTGAAAAGTCTGGTCTGAGCAGATGTGAGGGCATTGCTATAAAGGTTACTTTCGCGCCTTTAACTGTTAAATTCCCCCGAAACTAATTAAATGGGGAAGTTATTGGATTTATTGGTCATGGCTTGCTATCCCCTAAATATTTATCAAGCGCTTCTATTCGGCGCACAGCGAGGACATTGAGTGGCACCCTTAGAAATATACGCAGGTAAAAAAGCACGTGAATCCATAATGAAAAACGGATTTACGCCTGAGTTATTTAGCTATTTTCTGGGGGCATCTGGCGGCCCGAAATGGTTTTCTCTGGCTGGTCTAGATCGCGTACTGTTCCCTGAGTGGTTTGCCAACGTTAAGCATCAAATTCACGTGATTGGCTCTTCAGCAGGTGCGTTTCGTACCATTTGCGCTGTTCAAAATGATCCCCTAGCAGCCATAAATCGTCTAGCCTCTTCTTATTCAACAACGACCTATAGCAGTGATAAGCCTACGCCTAGAGAAATTACGGCTAAAGCTGAAGACCTGCTGAAAGAAATGGTGGATGAAGCAGGTAAGCAAGAAGTGCTGTCTAACTCCCGCTTTAAAGCGCACCTGATCGTTGCTAAATGTTTAGGTGCTACTCGTTTTGAAAGTAAGTTTAGGCAACTTTCGGGCTTGGCGATGAGTGCAGCGGCCAATACAGTGAACCGACGACACCTTTCTCGCTTATACAAGCGCTACGTGTTCTCAACGCCGGGTACGGAGTTTGCGATAAACGACCCGTATCAACTGCCTACTCAGTACCATGCATTAACGCGTGGAAATATTCATACCGCGCTGCTAGCGTCTGGTTCTATTCCTGTGGTAATTGAGGGCGTACAGCAAATTGAAGGTGCGCCAGCCGGAATGTATCGAGATGGCGGTATTATTGACTACCATTTCGACTTGTCCTTCGGACCAGATGATGGCTTAGTGTTATACCCTCATTTTTATGACAAGCCCATTCCAGGCTGGTTCGACAAGGGCTTGAAGGGCAGAGTGCCTCATCGTTCAAGCTACGATAACGTTGTAATGCTTGTGCCTTCGGCATCGTTTGTTGCTAATTTGCCTTATAGCAAAATCCCCGATAGGAAAGATTTTGAAGTACTCGATGCAAAAACGCGCATCCAGTATTGGCAAACAGTATTGAAAGAAACTGACAGGTTGGGTGAATATTTTATGCGTGCTGTTAACGATGGCTCCTTAGTGGACGCTATCAAGCCGCTTCCATTTAAAATGATTTAAGTTAATCGAAATTGTTGAAGAAAGTGGCTAATTGCTGTCAAATTAGTCACTTGAATCGTCATTTGATAAGTTTTCCTTGCAGGCAACGCTCGTGCTAAGTATTATACGCGCCGTTGCTTGGCATTCGCCCACCTATCAGGTGCAACAAAATTCTATATGCGTCTATAGCTCAGTTGGTTAGAGCGCTACCTTGACATGGTAGAGGTCCCCTGTTCGAATCAGGGTAGACGCACCATCTTACGATTTAATTTCATCTTTTATTTACCCAAGTTCTGCGTAACACGCACTGCTACCCTTTTCTCTATTCAGCGATATTCATGAGTAATTTAACTTTTTAATGTCGGGTGGTCTGTGTGATTTGGACTACACTAAAAGAATGGTGGCCGTTTTTATATCTTTGCTATCTAACAATTTAGCACTCGCGGGAGTACGATGAGCTTACAGAAATACCAAGAGCCCCCGTTATTTGAACAACATGGTTCGGCTGAAAGGCGGTTCCTTCAGCTTATTAGTGCCTTGCCAAAGGTATCGGTGCAAGGTTATGACAAGCACCGAAAAGTTATCTACTGGAATAAATCAAGTGAAGACATGTATGGCTTTCGTGAGTGCGAAGCACTAGGTCAAAAACTTGAAGATCTCATCATTCCCTCGTTCATGAAAAGTGAAGTGATAAAGCTACATCAGCGATGGATAGATTACGGTGAGGCAATTCCTTCAGACGAACTCGTGCTTGAGAAGAAAAGTGGCGAGCCTATCCATGTTTTCTCATCTCACGTCATGCTGAAAGAAGGCACAGATTCACCCGAAATGTATTGTGTGGATATTGACCTGAGTGAGCAGCACAACATCAGGCAAGAACTTGAGCGAATGGCATCCACAGATTTGTTAACCGAGTTGCCTAATCGACGCCTGTTAGAGCAGTTTTTGACGTCGTCCATCGAGGATGCATCGCGCAATGAGTCTGGCTTCGCTTTGTTTTTCATTGACTTAGATATGTTCAAAGAAGTTAATGACACGCTTGGGCATACCTGGGGTGATGAATTACTGCGCTCTGTTTCTAAGCGGCTGTCAGATTGTCTGAGCGAGCAAGGCTTACTGGCTCGGTTCGGTGGAGACGAATTTGTTTTTGTCGCCACACAAGTGACCTCTGAAAATGAAAGTGCTGACATTGCTAAGAAACTTACTGAGTGTTTCAAGCAGAGCTTCGCGCTTAGCACTGAAAACGTGCATATCACTTCAAGTATCGGTATTAGTATGTACCCTAAAGACGGAAGTGAGATTGATGATCTTTTGAAAAATGCAGACGTCGCAATGTATCAGGCGAAAGCTGAAGGCCGAAACCGTTTTCATTTTTTCACCCACGCTTTAAGTCAGAAAGTTCGACAACAGCGAAGTATCGCAGCTTATCTCCATGAGTCTTTGGTTAACAATGAGTTTGAACTCTTGTATCAACCTCAAATCGATTTGCTCACCGGAAAAGTGGCATCGTGTGAAGCGCTGTTAAGGTGGCGTCCTAAAGATGAGGATAGGGCTGTTCCACCCAATATCTTCATCCCCATCGCTGAGCGCAGTGAGTTAATTGTTCACATTGGAAATTGGGTGTTAGAAAAGGCGTGCAAACAGGCACAGTTATGGAAAGAGCAGGGCATTAATATTCGCGTTGATATCAATGTTTCAGGAAAAGAGTTAGAGCAGAATGCTTATTTCGAACGCCTAAGGGAGTGTCGAGAGCGGCACGGTTTAATGCCTAAAGATATTGGGTTAGAGCTTACCGAAAATGTGCTTATTAAGTCTGACAATACGATTTTAGAGAATTTGAGAGCGCAACGCGACCAGGGCGTTGAAATATCGATTGACGACTTTGGTACGGGTTATTCTTCGCTTAGTTATTTAAAACAGTTTCCCGTTAGCCACTTAAAAATAGATCGTTCATTTTTAAGAGGTGCACCGGAAAATGCCTACGATAGCGCGTTAATGGAGGCTATCGTGAATGTTGGTCACAAACTCGATTTAAACATTGTTGTTGAAGGCGTGGAAACTCAAAATCAATCGAACTACTGTAAGTCTCTCAACGTTGAATATGTGCAAGGCTTTCTGTATTCAAAACCCATTAGCTCTGACGCCATTGTAAAGCTGCTTAACGAACAGTAAATGCGGTTCAAAGGAGGTGTATATGAAAGAGATTTTCACAACACCGCCTTAAACGTTTCATCGAATCGACGCACAATAAATTCGTATAAAGCGCGGGGTCTCACATAAAGCGTCAATACTTATCCTGACGTTCAGTGCCTCAGACCAGCGAGCTTACACTTAGTACATTGTCCAAAGTGAGGGTTTAGAAAAGTAATAGCCTTGTTGGTGTTCAACGTCTAGTTTGCTCAGTGCAACAGACTCAGCCTCGTTTTCTACCATTTCCGCAATAACATGGATATTAAGGCCTTTCGCAATATTGATAAGGCTAGAAACAAACAACTGATTATCTTTGTTGGTATGAATTCCCTGGGTTAGCCGTCCCGAAAGCTTAACGAATTGAGGCTGAATTGCCCTTAAACCCGCAAGCGAGGCAAAGTTATCGCCAAAGTGTTCTATGGTAATTCTACAGCCCAGCTGTATGAGTTGACGGCAAAAGTTCTCGGCTACTTCTCGATGGTGAATAAGCGCTGCATCTTCGACTTCAAAAATAAGTCTTGGGCATAGCGTTTCCCGGGTTCGAAGCTCTTCAATTAACCATTTTCTAAACTCGCCGTTGGCAATTGAGGCGTTACTAATATTTATAGCAACCTGATGAGACGTTACCGTTAGTTTTTTAAACACAATGCCTGCAACCAACTGGTCGACTTGAGGAATAAGGTCCAATCGCTCCGATGCGGGGATAAGTTGTGCCATGGGTATAACATCATTGGTGTCTTTGTCTTTAAATCGAGCGAACGTTTCGTAATATGCTGGTGCGTTTCGCTCTACATTCATCACGGGTTGAATGAGAATATCGGCATATTGCTGCGACACGATGTAATTGAGGCGCTCACGCCATTTCGTATTGCTATGAACCTGAGACACTTCTGAAGAAAACTGCCATCCTTTTTGCGTTTTCATTGCCGCCATCAACGCACTGTCAGCACTTTCCATTACCTGCTGTAACGACATTTGGCTAGAAAAACGTGTTACGCCCATCCACGTTGCTTTGCTTCCATCTCGAAGTGGCGTGGCGTTTGCAAACTGCTTCGACATATTTTCTAACATCAAATCCCGTTCGTCCCGCCCCATAATTTCACTTATCAAGGCGAAATCTCCGCCTGATAACCGAAATACAAAGCCACTTTTGCAATTGTGCTTCGCCTCATGCACAAGAAAGTCCGCGATAGATTTTACATAATTGTCACCAGCTAACATGCCCAACTTAGTATTTATAGTGGTAAGTTGAGCGAGCCTGATGAGAATAAGCTCTTTTTCCTGGAAATTAGACGTGTCAGACAACAGCGCGCGAGTGTGTCGCTCGAATGCACTGCGGTTCGACAACTTCGTCAATGTATCTTTATTGGCTTCTGTTTTGAATCGCTCAGATTGCTGAGCAATGTCATTAAATTTTGATGCTAACGACGTGGTTAGGGTGTTCACTGTGCTGGTAAGTTGGCGGTAATCTGTTGTAAACGCATTTACCTGCGAGGGGGTGAAGTCGTGGCTATTTATCTGATTAAGCTTCTTAATGGTGTTGGCAATGGGGCGCCTAGCAAATTTGGTTACCGTGACGATATATAGCGCGAGGGCGAAAAATAGCCCACAAAAGATAACAGCATTTTTGATGAGAATAGCGGTGATTTCAGTGTAAATATAAGACGTGTCTGACGTAACTAACAAATAACCATCATTGTTCGAAAAAGGAATTTTCTTGTTAACGGCAGGTGCGGAGTCCAGCTGTAAGTACCAATTAGGAACAATAGTGTTAGGCGAGCGCTCGTACTTCGCAAACACATTTCCTTCGACATCAATGACTTTGGCTGCAGATAAAAACGGCTGCAATACCATTTGACGAAGCATGGCATCAATCACTGATTGCTTCGACTGAGAAGACATGGAAGAGGTTTGTAAGACGGTTGTTTCGTAACGCAGCCGTGCTTCTTCAGCTTCTTGCTCGATTGACACTGAAGTGCGAGATTTTATTTCGCTTAGCTCAATACTCGACAACACCGTAAATGCTAAAAGCATAAGGGCAAAAACGCCCAAATTAATTTGACTAGACAGCTTCATTGCTAGCAGTTAGCTCCTTTAACTGAGAAATTTATTATTCGCCTCAACCAATTCGAGTGCTATCACTTTGATTGAGGCTTTTGTTATACCCGCCAATAGTGCCTAAGCGGCGAATAATAAATGTACTGCAAAACATAGAGTTAAGCGAGCAATTAAAGCCCAGAATAATGAAGCAAGCGCTGTTCATTAGCTACTCACCTTTCGTCTAACCACCAGGTTTTGTTCGGAGCTTCGCCTGCACCCTTAACTGGAACAACTTCGCCAAAGATAGGAATACTGGTGGGAACACCCTTAGCACCAGCAAGGTCTGTGATTTTTATTAAAGGCTCATTCCAATTATGTAGTGCTAAATCAAAGGTACTGTTGTGCACGGGCATCATGACACTAGCTTGAATATCAATATGGGCTTGCAAGCTCTCTTCAGGCAGCATGTGAATGTCAGACCATAGCTCGTTGTACGCGCCGGTTTCAATCATCGATAAATCAAACGGACCGTACTTTTCACCAATAGCTTTAAATCCGTCAAAATAGCCCGAGTCACCGCTGTAAAAGATATTGGTATTTGCAGACTTGATAACCCAACTTGCCCAAAGAGTTTCGTCTCTATCAAATAAACCTCGTCCTGAGAAATGCTGAGACGGTGTGGCCACTATTTCAATGTCGCTCACTTTTGTACTTTGCCACCAATTTAGCTCAACAACTTTATTTGCATCCACACCCCAGTCACGCAAATGATTGCCTACTTTTAGCGGTGTAATAAACACGTCGACTTTGTTTTTTAGTATTTCAATACTGCCCTTATCTAAATGGTCGTAATGATCGTGACTTATGATAACGGCATCTAATTTAGGCAAGTCTTCCAGTGAAATTGGCGCTTGGTGGAAACGCTTGGGTCCCATCCATTGGACGGGAGAAGCACGCTCACTAAAGACCGGGTCGATCAATATATAACGCTCGGCAAGTTTCAATAGGGTAGTAGAGTGGCCCAGCTTTATCACGCTGTCTTCTGCAACTGCGTTAAGCATTTGTGGTGTAAGTGCCGACACGGGTATGTCAAATGTTGGCGTTGCAGCATCTCTATTGTCACGAAAATACGCTTTGGTGACTTTCCACATGTCTCGCCACGTCGTTTTATATTCAATATGAGTATTAGTGAATTTTTCAGGTTGCGGCGCGCTTGCAGCAAGGGTGTTTGAAGAACCACAGAAAGATGTCATAAATAAAACTCCAACAAGAAAGCGTGTGCGATTAAAAACGGGCATGCTCTCACCTTAAATTAAAAAAAAGTATACTGCACAGTGTAGTTTACCCATAATAAACTAATTTTGTTAAAAGTAAACTGGTGGGTGTAGTTTTTGTTGAGAAGGATAGATTGCAGCTAAGCGATAGTATGCAGCCAGCATGAGTAGACTCTCCTCATGCTGGCTGTTAACAATATTAGGTTCGCACCGTTTTTGTGCTACCTACACGAACTAGCGCACAACTAATCGAATTTGTTGTGCGTACTTTTTACTCAGACTTTATACCGTGGAACGTACAGAGCAGCACAGGCAATATAAGCAGTGTAAGTACGGTGGCAACGGTCAGACCAAATACAATAACAACTGCCATTGACGCGAAGAACGCATCAGAAAACAGCGGGATCATACCCAGTATGGTGGTGATGGCTGCCATTGAAACGGGACGTACACGAGATACTGACGCGGCTACTACGGCATCGAATGCGCCACTGTTACCCTTTGCCTGTACGTTTATTTCTTCCATTAATACGATCCCGTTTTTAAGCACCATACCAATAAGGCTTAAGCTGCCGAGCAGCGCCATGAACGTAAAGGGTGCACCAACTAGCACCAACCCGCCAATAATGCCGATAGTGGTGAGTGGAATTACGCCCCATATCGCTAACGCCTGACGAAGCTTGCCAAACAGCAAAACGGTGATAATGAACATACCTAATATACCAATAGGCATACTTGCAAATAGGGCGCTTTGCGCGTCTGTTGATGTCTCGTATTCGCCGCCCCATTCAATGTGGTAGCCATCAGGCAGTTTAAGCTCTTCTACAAGAGGGCGAACTTTAGCTTGCACGCTCGCAGCCGTCTCACCGGATAAAGGCATGGGCTCTGCATAAACCGCCAGCATCCGCACTCGGTTGCGGCGTTTGATGATAGGGTTATCAAGCGATACATCCACATTGCTGATAACATCAGCCATGCTTATATATTTACCTTGTTCTTGGCTCCATACGTTGAGTGAGGCGAGGTTATCTATGTCATAGCGCTGGTTTGGATCGTTGCGCATGACGATAGGTATTAAATCACTACCTTCGCGGTAAAGGCCCACAGTTTCACCTTCATTGTTCAGTAAAAATGCGGTGTGAACGGCATCTCGCGTTACGCCGATACGCCTAGCTTGTTCTTCCAGAAACACAGGTTCAACAAATGGGACTTTGTTGCTCCACGACAAGCGAACGCTGTCCATGGTTTTCTCTGCTTGAAATATGGCTTCAATGTCGCTGCTAATCTCACGCAAAACTTCAGGCTCTGGTCCGTAAATTCTCGCTTCAATTGCCGCTTTTGCAGAAGGGCCTACTTGCAGTGCTTTTACCTTGTATTGCACATTAGGGAAGTCTTCTCGCACCAGCTCGATAATTTCTCGCATACGAGCATCACGAGACTCAACCGTATCAGTTTCAACGATAAGCTGACCATAACTGGCGTATCTGTCTTCTGGCGCATAGGTGAGGGTAAGGCGCTGTGCTCCACCGCCAATAACGCTTGTTACGTTGGCGATATTCTCCATGCCTAACACGTTGTTTTCTAAGCGACGAATAGACTGCTCGGTGGTTAAGATGTCGCTACCTTCAGGCAACCATAAATCGACGAAAAACAGCGGTGTGGATGAATCTGGGAAAAATGCATTTTTTACGAATTTACCTGAAGCCATGCTGCCTACTAATGCAACAAGTACCAGTACAATTGTCACGTAACGATGATTGATAGCAGCAGTAAGCACACGCTTGTATACCGTAAAAATAATGCCCTTATATGGGTCGTCATCTTCGTCATTAGCTCCGCGCTCTTTTTCAGTTTTAAACAGTAAGTCGAAAAAGAAGGGGGTAATGGTAAGTGCGGTGATCCAACTTAAGAAAAGCGAAAAGCACAGTACCCAGAAGAGGGAGCCGACGAATTCACCTGTGGCATCTGGCGATAGACCAATTGGCGCAAAAGCGGTGATGGCAATCACAGTCGCGCCAAGCAGCGGCAACCCATTTTGCGATACCACGTCTTTTGCCGCCTGAAGTTTGGTTTGCCCTTTTCTCACACCAATCAACATGCCTTCGGTTACCACGATGGCGTTGTCGACCAACATGCCAAGAGCAATAATAAGCGCACCCAAGGAGATTTTTTGCAACTCAATGCCTTTTACCGACATCAATATAAAGGTGCCGAGAATGGTAAGCACAAGAATGAGCCCCATCAGAACGCCACTGCGCCAGCCCATGAAAAGTAGCAGCACGAAAATAACGATGGCCACGGCTTCAACAAGGTTAATAAGAAAGCCAGTTACAGAATCGTCGACCACTGTAGGCTGGTTGTAAACGGTATCCAGCGTCATACCCAGGGGCATACGCTGCTCTAGCTCGGCTATTTTGCTATCAAGCCGTTTACCTACATCAACTACATTTACCGCCGACGCGAACGACACACCAATTGACAGAGCCGGCGTGCCAGAACTGTGATAAAGGATTGAAGGGGTATCGTTAAGCTTGCGCTCAATAGTCGCAATATCTGTTAAGCGAATCAGGCCGCTTGCAGGTGAGCCAATCACCACCTGACCTAACGCCTCTAGGTTATCAAATTCGCCAGTGGGCTGTATGGACAGGCGCTTGCCCTGAACCTTAATCGAACCCGCGTTGCCCACTACATTTTGCGCGGTTAAAAGGCCAGCAATGGATTCTGCAGAAACATTAAGGGTTTTCATTTTATCGTGATCTAACGACACAATAATCTGTTCATTAACGGTACCGGCAATCGACACCTTTTTTACACCGTCAACAAGCTGAATCTCTCGCTGCATTAAATCTGCAAAGTCTTCCATTTGCTTAAGGGAGTAGTCTTCGCTTTTAAGAGTAAGCAGCAGTCCAAAAACGTCACCAAAGTCATCATTCACAATCGAGGTGCTGGTGCCAGGTGGCAGCGATGCTTGTGCATCGCCCACTTTACGGCGCAAGTTGTCCCAGTATTGCTCTAGGTCCTTGGCCTGGACACTGCTTTTAAGCTCAACGGTAATTTGCGATAGCCCAACCATGTTTACTGAGCTAATTCGTTTCACGTTGGGTATACGCTGAATCGCCTTTTCAAGTTGCAGCGTAACTTCTTCCTCAACTTGCTCAGGCGTTGCCCCTGGGTATTGAGTAATAACCAGAGCATTTCTAATGGTGAATTCGGGAAACTCTAGCTGACCTAAGCCAAGAAAAGTCACAATGCCACCAACACCCAAGATGATGGCGACCATCCAGCTAATTACTTTTTGACGAAAAAAATACTCGACCATGGCTTATAGGCCCCCTTCTTTCGTCCACTCCGTAACAGCTTGGCCTTCTTTTACAAGATGAGCTCCAGCAGCAACGATTTTATCATCGTCGTTTAGCGGGCCTTCAACTAACAGACCGTTGGAAATACCGCGCGTAATCATCACTTCTACTGCTTCTACGGTGCCCTTCGTCGCGTCGCTATCACTGGATTTAAAACGCCATACAATCGCTTTGTCTGGATCTGCATTGTCGGTAACCACCGCACCAAAAGGCACTAGCCAAAGTTTTGCGTTAGACTCAATGAGTTTCGACATATCAAGTAATACGGTGGCGCTCATGCCCGCTAGAACATTGATGTCGTCTGGTTCTGGCAGAGTAATTGTTACCTCATAGCTAAGCTCGCCTTGTCGCGTGGTGCTTTCGTGATCCTTATACATGGCCGCGTAACGTTTATCTGGCATACCTGAAAAGCTCACCCATGCCATTTCAGATGTACGATTTTCACGGGCTCGTGAGCGATCAATCATACGCATTTTTTGCTCTGGCAATTGAAACGTAACGTCGATTGCACCCGGCATATGAAGCTCGGCAATGGTCTGCTGTGGTACAATGACTTGGTAATTTTCAACAGGAACAGACGCAATAAGCCCCGCAAACGGTGCGCGAAGCTCCGTATAGCTTAGCTGGTCCTGTGCGTTGGTCAGACTGGCTTTAGCGGCTAAAAAATTGGCTTTCGCTTCATCAAAAGTAGAGCGGCTTACCGCGCCTTTTTCAACGGAAGCCTCCATACGTTCAAACATAGCCGATGACACGTCAAACTGAGACTGGGCAGTGGCTAACTGTGCTTTCGCGTCTCTATCATCAAGTCTAGCGATAAGCTGGTTCTCTTTAACTTCCTCGCCCGCTTTTACTTTGAGTTCTTGGAGTTTGCCGCCAATGCGAAACGAAAGGTTCGAATATTCAGCCGCTTCCACTTGCCCCGGGAATTTAGCGATGGTTTCGTCTGAGTGCTGCACTTTATAAAGCGTTACCGGTGTTGATGAGACTGCTTTGGGAGGCGTAGGGGCTTCTTCACACGCACTTAATCCAGCGAGTGCAGTAAATACCAACACAGTGCGCAGGGCTAAGCTGTGAAAGAGACTTTTTTCAGACAACATGGTAACTCTCCATTTAAATAGACCACTTTTTATTCCCACTAAGGCAATGGGTTATCTTGTACAAGGCGCGTGTCAACTTCTGAACGTGAAAGATAAAAAGCCAATATACGACAAGTTTGATATACATACAGGTTATAGCGCTTTTTTCCCTTTTCGATCAGCTTTTTGTTTATTTTTACAAGGCGATAGTATGCTACCGCCCATAAATATTCGTGGGTGACCGGTCACTATCAGACAATTACCTTCTCGAAATACCGCCGGCTAGTTCGCAATTCACCCTAATCAGGGTTCTCATCGGGCGCGAGGTTTTCAGCATAGCCTTTCGGTGGTGGCGTCCAGCCACGCATTTTCGAATGCTTGTCGTGTAAATCTGCTTTTAGCGCATTTTCGATTAGCGACTCAAGTTCAATAAAGAGTTTCAGATAATTATTGTCTACTCGTTCTCCGCTGGCCTCATCCGCCCACGCGTGATACAGCACATCGTTTTGCTGAGCCTCAATATTTTTATACGCCATTTTTTGCCGTTCAACTTGGAAAGGGTGAATATTGAGTGAGCGAAGTGCCTCTGCGCCCATTTCAAGAGCGCTGTGGTACGTTTCTGATACCACAAAATCTGCGCCCAACTGGCGCAAGCGATACCCATGACCGCGGTCAAAGGCACGCGCAAGCACTTTAATGTTAGGAAATGCGTGCTTGGCGTATTTCACCATTTCGGCAGCGGTTTCTTTATCATCTATAGCAATAACTAGTAACGATGCTTCATGGGCGCCAGCAGTATGCAAAATGTCTGGTTTGGATGCATCGCCAAAATAGGCTTTGGTGCCAATCCGTCTGATAAGGTCTATTTGCTCAGAGCGAATATCAAGCACAACGGTATTTACATCGTTGGCCACTAAAAGACGGTTAATGATTTGTCCAAAGCGCCCAATTCCAGCAATAACGACGGTGCCTTTCTCGTCAATTTCATCTTCAGCTCGCTGTGATTTCGCATTTTTGTAGCGAGGAATGATGGCCTTGTCGAAAAGAATAAAAAGTCCTGGCGTTAGGAACATTGAAATGGCAACAACAAGCGAGAGAACAGAAATAATGTCGCTAGGAAGCACATAGTTTTGCGAGGCAAAACTTAATAGCACAAAGCCAAATTCACCCGCCTGAGCAAGGCTTAGTGTGAACAGCCATTTGTTAGTGCCTTTTATTTTAAAAATTAAGGCGATGATAAACAGCACAATGGCTTTCACAAGCATAACAGCTACGGTTAGCCCTGCTATTAGCATTGGGCTCTCACTAATTACAGAGAAGTTAATGCCAGCGCCTACCGTAATAAAAAAGAGGCCTAACAATAAGCCTTTAAACGGCTCGATATTAGCTTCAAGTTCATGTCTGAATTCACTGTTTGCCAAAACTACACCGGCCAAGAATGCACCAAGGGCGGGAGAGAGACCTACAAGTCCCATTAGTGCTGCAATTCCTATAATGAGCATGAGCGCTGTGGCGGTAAAAATTTCCCGTAAACCCGATGCAGCAACAAACTTAAATAAGGGGCGACTTAAGTAGTGTCCTCCGATGGTTAAAAAGGCAATTGAGCTAATGATCACAAGACCTGAAGCCCAAGGGGCAAGTCCTTCAACTAAATTAAAGCTATCGTGTGATCCTGTATCGCCGCCATGTGCATTTCCTGCTTCGACCAGTTCGGGTATGGCAAGAAGAGGGATAAGCGCAAGCATGGGAATAACCGCGATATCCTGAAACAGCAACACAGAAAAAGCGCTTTTGCCTCCTTCCGTTTTTTGCAGCCCTTTTTCCTGCAACGTTTGTAAAACAATGGCAGTTGAAGAAAGGGCGAATATAAGGCCTATTGTAAGGGCAATGCTAAAAGGCTGATCAAGCAATATGGCTACGCCTGTGATAAGGGCGGAAGTTAACGCTAACTGAAGGCCGCCCAATCCCATTAGTTTTGACTTCATCGCCCACAGCGAGCGAGGCTCTAGTTCTAGCCCAACCAAAAACAGCATCATGACTACACCGAATTCAGCAAAATGTTGAATGGCAACAGTTTCGTCACCAACAAGGCCGAATATCGGGCCAATCACTAGCCCTGCTATTAAATAGCCTAGTACAGACCCTAATCCAAGACGCTTCGCAATGGGCACTGCAATTACGGCGGCGACCAGATAGATAAATGCATATAAGAAATAGCCAGTCACGTTACTCTCCTTGCGATGTACAAAGGTCTGCGAGATTCTCGATGTGCTTTGCTTTTTCTAGATTCAGGGTGTTAGTGGTCAAATTGTTTAGCAAGGTTGTCCACTTACCTCTATGTTCAGCAACGCGATGCTCTTCTTGCGCAGTACGAGAGCCAAAGATCGCAAAAGGAGCGATGTAGGTCATGTGCGTGATCTGAGCCATTTGCTCTAAAGGCTGGAGCAGTTGCCTGATGGTGTAATGATTAAAGCCATCAGTTTGATAGGCTTCTTCCTTACCGCCTGCACTTAATGCACAAAGAAATAATTTATCTTTAAGTGCAGTGCCTTCATGCCCATAGGCAAAACCATATTCCAACACTAAATCTTGCCATTCTTTTAAGATTGAAGGTGTGGAATACCAGTAAAGTGGAAACAGAAAAACAACGACATCGTGGTCGATTAAACGCTGCTGCTCCCGTTCAATATCAATATTGAAATCTGGATACTCTGCATACAAGTCAACAGCAGTAACGTGTTTATTCATTTTTGCTTCGTGAAAAAGCGGCACATTTACTTCTGAACGGGTTTGCGCGGGGTGGGCAAAGAGAACCAGTACTTTCTTACTTTTCTTAGCGCTCTCTACATTGCTTTCAATGATGTTCTCGTCAGTCATACATTTCTACTCAGTGCTACAGCCAGCTCTCGTTGAGCGATAAGGAGCCGTTGATTTTTGATGTGCAAAACACGGCAAAGGTCAAAAGACCCTAGGTTATTCATTAATTCAATCTGTACGTTTAGAGCAAATAAGAATGTGTTTTTCCTCAAAGTTATAAGGTTACTAATATTTATTAGGTTGAAAAAAGTAACCTGATTACCATTATGTACTCACGTATAAAAACAGCTTC